>CAIKXW010000064.1 GCA_903831485.1 uncultured Alphaproteobacteria bacterium
CGGATGAGCTGTCGTCCCGCACGATGGAGGTGAAGGCGGCGCCGGGCCTCTATTTTGTGGGCGAGTGTGTGGACGTGACGGGGTGGCTGGGCGGCTACAACTTCCAGTGGGCGTGGAGTTCGGGCTGGGCGGCTGGGCAGGTGGCGTGAGGGCGCGATCCCTGCCGTGGGACAGGGGACTGGTTTCGCTTGAAGAGCCCGGGTTCCGCATCCCTCAAAAGCGCGCACGTTCAGGTAGCGATGCCGGTTTTCGGGATGTGTGGTTTTGCTGCGCTCGACACTGTGCGCCGACTGCCGCGCCCTGCCTGGGCGCTGCGCGGTTCGGCAAAGCGCCCAAGGGGACTGTCGGTCCGGAGTCAGCCCGCGGGCGCGGCCTTCGGGGCTTCGAAGCGCGTCTTCATCGCGGTGGCGAAGGCGTCGACGCGTGGCGCGTCTGCGAGGCGGCGGACGGCTTCGGAGAGGCCAGCGCCTGAGACGTCGGACTGGGCGGCGATGAGGTCGAAGCTGGCCTTGTTGGGACTGCCCGTCATGGCTTTAGCGTAGGCGCGCAGTTGCGCGGTCATCGCGCTGTCCTTGGCCATGCGAGCGGCGATGGCTGCCTTGAAGACGAGGTCGGCATGTTTGTCGGTCACCTGCCCTGCGGGGGGCAACATGGAAATCAGCGCGCGCGCGGCTTCGGGCCATTTGCGGTCGCGCCAGTAGGCGTCAGCCAGCAGTGATTTCGCCTCGGGGCCGTCGAGCGGCTCGACCAGTTCGATGACGTGATCGAAGCGGCCGAGGTCGCGATACGCGGCCGCTTCGAGCAGGCGGCGTTCCAGGGCCAGCGGCTTTGGCAGCGACGGCTGGCGCGTGGAGTTGAGGGCGGCGAGCGCCTTGTCGGGGCGTTTGTCCCACAGATAGATCGTGGCGAGATCGACGGCGACGGCGGCCTTGCCAACGCCGCGGAGGCGGTTGTCGACCTGGTATTGAAGCAGCGAACCGGCGGGCTCGAGCAGGTCGAAGGCGACGAGGCGCTGGGCGAGCTTGCGCACCATCTGGTCGCCGTCGGGCCCGATCGGCATCAGCGTATCGTCGAATTCGTAAAACAGCGCGACGGCCTGGATCGGATCCAGCCGGTCGGCTTCGCCATTGAGAAAGAGGCGGCGGAAATAGTCGGCGAGCTTGAGGCGCAGTTCGCGCGCGCCCGGCGCATTCGCGTCGCGCATGGCGGTTGACTGGGCAAGCAGGAGCGCGTCGCGGAAGCGGCCGACACGCATGTACTGGTCGGCCAGGATGCCGACAGTTGCAATTTCCACCTCGTCGCCGCGCCAGCGGAAGCGAAGGACTTCGAGTTCAGCGGCGGCCTCGCTGGCGCTCATCTTGTTGGCGGGAACCGCGAGTTCGAGCCGGCGCAGTTCGGCGCGGACGGCGACGGGTTCGACTGCAGTCTTTGCGAGCTTGTCGAGATCAACCCAGGCCGCGGCGGGGCCGTCCATCACCGCCTTGAGATTGGCAAGCACGAGCTGGCCGCGCTCCTTCGTCTCGCGCTCACCGTTCGAAACAGCGAGATTGGCGTGGCGGCGAGCGGCGTCGAAATCGTTGGCGCGCATGGCGGCTTCGGCCCAGGACGCGGAAAAATCCGCACCACGAACGGACGGGTAGAGGAAGAGCTGCTTCTCTGCCGACCGGAAGAGCTCGATCGCACGCTCCCAGTCCTGGCGCTGGACGGCGACCATGGCGCGCCAGAGGGCGGCGGATGGATCGCCCCGCAGCGCACCGCGCGAGAGATTGTCCTCGGCGTCCTTGATGCGGCCAGCCATGTAGCTGGCGGCGCCGCGCATGCCGAGGAAGATGGGATCCTGTTCAAGCTCGGGCCGTTCGGACACCGCGACGCGGAGAACGCCGAGCGCCTCATGCGCCTGGCCGTGACCGATGTGGAAGCGCGCGAGGTTGAGCGCGGCCTCGCCGCCCGCGGGAGAGGCCGGATCAGACTCGGCCGCGGCTGATTCAAGCTGTTCGAATTGCTTGATGTACTGCTTGCCACGGGCCGCCCCCCATGCGGCGAAATCCATGAAGGCGGGGTTGGCGGTCGCCTGCCCTGCGCCGATGTCGCCCAGCGGCGCCTCGGGCGCGGTCTGGGCGCCGGCGAGCATCGAGATGACGACGCGCTCGCCTTCGAGCGTGACCTGGACGTCGTCGGACTTGGGCGCGATGGCGACGCCGTGGGCGGTGGCGGGGAGCGAGGCTTCGACAAAATCGCGCGGCGTCGGCGATGCCATGGAAGGACCGTAGGAGACGGCGACGGCCAATTGATCGCCGATCACCGGGTCCTCGAACCAGACGATGCCGGCGGCGCCGATCAGCATTGTCTCGACGCGGGCGCGGCCATCATCGCCATTGCGACGTTCGGACCTGGTGAAGCGCTGCGGCCGCGTGGCGCTGGGGGCGATCTTCAGGGTCCAGGCGGATTCGTCCATCTCGGCGGAGACGCTGAGGCCCTTGGGCGTTTCGAGGCGCAGCAGCGTTGCGTTCCGGACGCGCATGGTGCGGGCGCGATAGCCGGCGGGGAGGCTTGCGGCGTCGATCTTGAGATCGGCGTTGGCGGCGAAGATTGCCCAGACAACCGGCCCGCGCGCGAAGACGGCGGCGGGGGCGGGAGCAGAAAAGGGAAAATCCAGCTGCAGGCCATTGGCGAGCGGCGCCGCCCTGACCAGCACAACGCCATTGCGCGGGGCGGGATCTGACCAGGCGGGGACGAGCGCGGTGACGCGCTCGGGTCCGCCGATGGCGGTGGAGGCGGGCGTTTCAGGCGCCGTGGTTGCGGCGGGCAGCGCAGGCGGCGGCGTGAGGCTGATGGCGCCGCCCTGCTCTTTCGGGTTCGCGGTGGGCTTGGGGGGCGCCGGCGCGGGTTTGTCCTGCACGGCTGCGGGCGGCAGCGGTTTCGAGATGTCGACGACGAGCGTCTCGCCTTCGAGGAAGGCCTTCAGCGGCAGCTGGTCCTTCGACTTGATGGTGACGAGGTAGCCCTTGTTCGTGTTCTCGCCCTCGAAGCTGGCGAGATTTGGCGGGGGCGTGATGCGGAGATAGGCGAGATCGGGTTTTGCCTGCTTGGAGAATTGCAGCTTGAGCTCGCCGGGCGTGTCGGAGACGACGCGGTGGGTGGTCTTGTTGTCCCAGTAGAAGGCGACGCGGGAGGATTCGCCCGAATGGCTGCCGCGGACTTCGAGCGGCTCCATCGGCGCGGGCGGAGGGATGGCGGCGATGCGTTTCGCCTCGGCCTGGGCCGCCTGCTTTGCGACCAGCGGCGAGACCAGCTTTGGCGGATTGGCGCTGACGGATTCGGGGATCAGGTCGACGGCGACGAGATCGACGGACGTCGAGACGGAAAGGCGTGGTGTCTGCTTGAGGCCGATGCGGGCGGTCATGCCGTCGGGGTCCATGAAGGTGACGGCGGCCCAGCTGGGCAGGCTGTCCTTCAGCTTGTCGAGATTGATCGTCACTTTCTCGTCGAAGGAGAGGATCAGCACCTGGTTGGAGACGCGCGCGCTGACGCGGGGCGCCACTGCATCGCCGTCGGCCCACTTTGCGGTGATCCGCGCATAGCCCGGCGATTCCGAGAAGCTCATCTGCACGGCGCGATCGGCGAAAGCAGGCGAGGCAAAGCCGATCGCGGCCGCTCCCATCAGGGAGAGACCGCTCGCCCAACCGAAAGGAGGGCGTTGGCCGCTCATGCAGGCGAGGCCGGAGGCGCGGCAGGTGTGGCGGGCGCGGAGGTTGGCGTGGGCGTGGTGAGGTTGGCGGGCGGCTTAGCGAGATTGGCCAGCAGGCGCGTCAGCATCTCGGCGCGCTTGGGCTGCATCGAGGAGAGGACGGCGGCGAGGGTTGCCGGCTTCATCGACTTGGCGATGTCGGTGAGAAGCTGCTCTTCCATGCCGTTGAAGATGGCGGCGGCGTCCTTCGGCTTCATGCTCTCATAGGATTTGACCAACGACGCCATGCGCGCGTCCGACTTCTCGTCCATCTGGGCGAGGAGGCCCTGGACCTGTGTCTCGAGGGCCTTCAGTTCGGCGATCTGTTCGTTGAGACGCGCTTCGGCGGCGCCGGCGGCGGCCTCGCGCGTGCCGATCTCGCCTTCGCGGGCGTCGAGGGCTTCACGGCGCGACTGGAGCGAGCGGAGGACGACGATTTCCTGCGAAGAGAGGCCCATCTCCTCAGCCGCTGAGTTCAGCGCGGTGAGACATTGTTCAGGTGTCGGCGGGGCGGCGGCGCCAGCGGCGGGTGGCGCTTCTTCGGGGGCGGCGCCCTCTTCTGCACCCTCCTCCACGCCAGTGGTGAGCGCGGTTTCTTCGACCGGATCGGCGGGGGCCGTGTCCGCCTCCACAGCGAAGGCGGTCTGCGCGATATCGACGCCCTTGAAGGCTAGCGCGCCGACGGCGACGGCGATCACGACTGAGAAGACGCCTACCTTGGGAGTGATGGCCTTCATGACGGTTTCCTAGAGGACGCTGCGGCGGCGGAGCGAGAAGTCGACCGGGCGGACGGCGTCGCGCGGCGGCTCTTCACGCAGATACTGGGCGGCCGCCTGCGTGGCGGCCGTCATGGCGCGGGCTTCGTCGATCTTCGTCTGCAGCTCACGGCCGGCGGCGTCGGCGGAGCGGCGCATGGCGGTGACCGCGTTCTCGGCATGGATGACGGAGGACTGCAGCTCCTTCGCCGCCTCGAGCATGCGCGAATTGCCCGAGCGCAGCGCCTTCAGTTTTCCGTCGAGGCGGATGCAGTAGGCGATCGCGATGATCAGCAGGAGGGCGAGAAAGCCTTCGAAGGCGAGGACGTAAAGCTGGCTCATCGTGCCTCCATCAGTTTTTTCTTGGCGGCATGCGTGATCGGCTGTTCGACGCGCATGGCGACTTTCTGGCCGATGCGGCCGACCTGTCCGGTGGTGAGGTGGATGTCGCCGCACATCAGGTGGGCTTTCGACTCGGGCGTCGCGTTCATCACCAGCGTGTCGCCGACCTGCAGGTTCATCATCTTGCCGAGCGGCTGTTCGAATTCGTCGAGCACGACGCGCAGCGTGGTGGGGGCCGACCACAGCTCCGTGGCAAGGTGTCCTTCCCAGATGTTGTCGCGGCCGAACTTCTCGCCCATGAAGTTCTGCAGCAGCATTTTCCGGATCGGTTCGAGCGTGGCGTAGGGCAGCAGAAGCTCGCAGCGGCCGCCGCGGTCTTCCATGTCGATGCGCAGCTTGACGAGGATTGCAGCGTTGGCGGGCTGGGCGATGGCGGCGAAGCGCGGGTTGGTCTCGATGCGGTCGAGTTCGAAGTCGACAGCCGTCAGCGGATCGAAGGCCTTGCGGGCGTCGTTCAGGATCACCTCGACCAGTCGGGTGACCAGGACGCGCTCGATCGTGGTGTACGGCCTGCCCTCGACACGCATGGCGATGGTGCCGCGACGGCCGCCGAGCAGCACGTCGACGATCGAATAGATCAGGTTGGAATCGACGGTCAGCAGGCCGAAATTGTCGAGCTGTTTCGCCCTGAACACGGCGAGGATGGCCGGGAGCGGGATCGAGTTGAGATAATCGCCAAAGCGCATCGACTGGATGGCGTCCAGCGACACTTCCACGTTGTCGGAGGTGAAGTTGCGCAGGCTGGTGGTCATCAGGCGCACGAGGCGGTCGAACACGACCTCGAGCATCGGAAGGCGTTCGTAACTGACGAGCGCGGAGTTGATGAGGGCGCGGACGCCGCTTCTCTTCGCGCCATTCTCCTCGTCCATCGAGAAGCCGAGGAGCGAATCGATTTCGTCCTGGTTGAGGATACGCTCGGAGCCGGTCGACTGCTGTGCGATGGACTGCGGCGCGTCCGACGGACCGCCTCCGCCGCCAGACGGCAGGGCCGCATCCCACGCATCGTCCGCGGACGCCTGATCGCCACCCACGCTGGCTTCCCAGCTGGCGGCAAGATCTTCGTCGGTTGATTCTGTGTCGGCCACTGGTTTCCTAATCCTACTGAATCAGCATGCCTTCGATGAGGACCGCATCGATCTTCTTGGGGTCCAGCACCGTGTTGAAGCGCTTGAGCAGTTCGCGGCGCAGCGTGTAGGTGCCGCCCGAGCCGTTGAGGTCTTCCACGCGCAGTTCACGCAGGAAGGAGTTCAGCGTGTCCTTGAGGCGCGGCATCATCTCCGGCACCTTGTTGAAGGCGGATGGCGAGCTCGATTCCAGCGAGAGCTCCAGCTCCATAATCACGGCGCGCGCGCCGCCTGTGGAGGCAAGGTTCATCACCAGCTTGGGCATCGCGTAATAGCAGGGGTTGCCGGACTCGCAGGGTAGCGTGTGGCCAACGGCGGCCGCGTCTTCAGCCGTGCCGCCTGTCGCCTCGCCATGCTCGCCGCCTTCAGCGGGGGCGGCGCCGTGCTCTTCGGCGGGCGCCGCGGCGTGCTCGCCCTCGCCCTCGGCCTCGACATGTTCGCCTTCCTCGGCCGCTTCGCTGGCCGCAGCCGCGGGGGCGCCGCCGCCCATCAGCATCATCGCAGCCGCTCCGCCGCCGCCGATGACCAGCACCGCTGGAAGAATGATGAAGAGGACCAGCGTCTTGCCCGCCATCTTCTTCTTGGCTGGCGCGCCTTCGGCGCCGTCGGCCGCCGGCGCATCCGCCTCGGGCGCTTCGGGCTTCTTCGCCTTTTCCTTCTTGGCCATGGCAAGGTTCCCGGTGAATCAGTCCCACCCGGCGCTCCGGGCTACCCGGCAAAATCGTCTCCGGAAGGTTAAGGATTGGTGGAGATGGGCAATTCCTGCCGGGTCGGTTGCTGCCGGTAGAGCCGCACCTGGCAATGTCTCGTTAACCGCCAGCCCTCATGTTGCAGTCAATTCGAGCGTCCGCCGCAGAAAACGCGGACCTAGCCCAGCCTGGCTCCAGCGCCGCCAAAGCGCAGCGTGGGGACAAACGGCGGCCCATGGACAATTCATTCATGGTCGGCCTGTCCGCGCAGCAAGTGCTGCGGAGACGGATGGACACGACCGCAAACAATCTCGCGAACATGACGACTGCTGGCTTCAAGGTCGAGCATGTGGTCTCGCGCCCGCTTTCAGAGAAGCCGGCGACGGCGTCCGACAATCCCAACGACATCGCCTTCACCGATGCGTGGATGCTGCAGCGAGACTTTTCGACCGGATCGCTGGAGCGGACGGGCAACCCGCTGGATTTTGCCCTGGAGAACGAAGGCTTCTTTGTCGTGCAGACTGCGGGCGGCGAGGCGTTTACCCGCGATGGCCGTTTCGGTCTCGACGAACAGGGCCAGCTGATCACGCGCAATGGCGACCTTGTGATGGGCGACGGCGGGCCGATCACGATCGATCCGGCGGGCGGGGCTCTCTCAGTTTCGCGCGAGGGGTCCATCAGTCAGGATGGCGTCGTGCTGGGCACGTTGAGGGTATCGACCTTCCAGACGCCGGGTGGGCTGGAGCGCGCTGGCTCCAACCTCTGGCGCGCCACGGACGAGGCGCCGCAGCCGGCGGCGAACCCCCAGATTGCCGCAGGCGTCATCGAGGGTTCGAACGTCAACGCCGTGCTTGAGCTGACCGAGATGATCGAGATCAGCCGCGCATACACGTCGGTTTCAAAAATGATCGCGCAGGCAGACGAGCTGCGCGGGACATCGATCGACAAGCTGGCCCGTATCGGCTGACGACCTTAGGAGGCGCATATGCGCGCACTGAACACCGCAGCAAC
>CAIKXW010000065.1 GCA_903831485.1 uncultured Alphaproteobacteria bacterium
CGCTCGATCGCGGACCAGGCGCGCACGATCCGCATCCCGGTGCACATGATCGAGACGATCAACAAGATCGTCCGCACGCAGCGCCAGATGCTGCACGAGATCGGCCGCGAGCCGACGCCGGAAGAGCTGGCCGAGAAGCTGGGCCTGCCGCTGGAGAAGATCCGAAAGGTTCTCAAGATCGCGAAAGAGCCGATCTCGCTCGAAACGCCGATCGGCGACGACGAGGATTCGAACCTCGGCGACTTCATCGAGGACAAGTCGGCCCTTCTGCCGGTCGACGCCGCGATCCAGTCGAACCTGCGCGAGACGACGACGCGCGTTCTCGCGTCTCTCACACCGAGGGAAGAGCGCGTGCTGCGCATGCGCTTCGGCATCGGCATGAACACCGACCACACGCTGGAAGAAGTCGGCCAGCAGTTCTCGGTGACCCGCGAACGCATCCGCCAGATCGAAGCGAAGGCGCTGCGCAAGCTGAAGCATCCGAGCCGGTCACGGAAGCTGCGGTCGTTCCTCGACACCTGATAGAGCCTTCAATCAAAGACTGGGAGAAGCCCGGCTCAATGCCGGGCTTCTCCTTGTTCGCTAATCGGGCAAGCTGCCCGACATTCCGAACCGTTCATGCATCAGCGTTGTCGAGACAATGCGCTGGATGCGGCCTTCGTAGGCAGGGCGTTGGTCGGGCGGGCAGGTCTGCATGTCCTTGAATGCTGCGCGGGCCTTTGTGGGGTCGAAGATCGGCTGGTCGTCGAGGGCGCGTGAGGCGATGACGTCGGCCAGCATCGTCATCATTGGATCACCGGCTGCGGCGGGTGGCGATGTGAAGGGATGCTTCTCGCGGTTGTAGACTTCCTCGATCAGCACATCCTTTGCGGCTTCGCGCAGCACATGCTTTTCGCGATAGCCCTTTATCTTCATGGCGATGGGAATGCGCGCGGCATAGTGGGCGACGTGATGGTCGAGGAACGGGACGCGGCCCTCGATCGAATGCGCCATCTCCATCCGGTCGCCGAGGAAGGTGAGGATGAAGTTCGCCAGGTGGGTCTTGGAATTCACATAGAGGCCCTGGTGCAGGCGGTCGCGCCCGGCGATGGCCATGGACAAGGGCAGGCTGTCGAGCACATCGGCGTAGACTGATTTTCCCGCGACAGACTTTGCAACATCTGCGCGCAACCCCGCCGACAGCGTGGCGCCCATCGCGCCGAAGGTTTCGATGAAGGAGGGGAGAAAGCCGAGCCGGTTCACGACTTCCACGAAGATCGGATTGTCGGCGGCCTGCTGCATGAAGATGGAGCGTGTGGCGGGGTTGGAGTCGAACATCTGCGCGATCAGCGCATCGGTATCCGCCCTGCTGCGGCCATTGGGATGGTGCAGCAGCGCATCGCGCCGGAAGGTTGCATATCCGCCAAGGAGCTCGTCCGATCCTTCGCCGGTGAAGACCACTTTCAGACCCGCATCGCGCACTGCCCGGGAGAGCAGGAATTTGGCTGCGCCGTGGCCGTTCACCATCGGTGTTTCGGAATGCCAGACGGCGTCGGAATAGACGTCAGCCAGCGCCTGTCGCGTGACGGGGACCTGGTGGTAGGTGGCGCCGACGAACTCGGCCTGGCGCCGCGCGATCGGGCTTTCGTCCCATACCGCATCGTCGAAGGCGAGCGTATAGGCGCGGATCGGGCGCTGCATTTCGCGTTGGGCGAGACCGAGAACGGCGCAGCTATCAATGCCGCCGGAGAGATAGCAGCCCACCTCCACATCCGCGACCATGCGCTCGCGCACCGCCTCACTTAGAACTTCGCGGAAGCCAGCGACGACGTCAGCCTCGGAGCGCGTGTCGGCGGCCGTTTCCTCGGTGGTCGGGAAATCCCAGTCCCAATAGCGATAGATCTGGACGTCATTGCCGCGCACGACGGCGTAACATCCCTGCGGCACCGAGCGGATACCGGCGAACATGGTGCGCTCGTGATTGCGGACGATGAACAGATCCTGCCACGCGGCCTCTGCGTCCCATGCCGCCGGGACGCCCAGCGCAAGAAGCGCCTTGATCTCGGACGCGAAGAAAACGCCGTCCGGCGTCACTGCGTAGAACAGCGGCTTGATGCCGAAGCGGTCGCGTATGGCGATCATTATGTCGCGGCGCTGGTCGGCGATCAGGACTGCGAACTCGCCGCGCAGCTGCTCGGTCGCGCGCATGCCGTGCTGGAGATAGAGGTGCAGCGCAATTTCGCTGTCGGAATCAGTCTTGAACCTGCTCCCCCTGGCGCGGAGTTCGTCGCGAACCGCCTTGTAGCCGTAGAACTCGCCGTTGACGGCGAGGTGGACGTCGCCTGCGGCGTTCGACATCGGCTGGTCGCCATTGCTGAGGCCAATGATCGAGAGGCGCGTGTGGCCGAGGAAGAAGCGGCCATCGCTCCAGTGACCCTGACCGTCGGGCCCGCGATGATCGAGAGCATCAAGCGCCGCGCTGATGCGATCACGCGATACGGGTTTGCGGGAGACGCCGCCGATAAGTCCGCACATGTGTTTCCCCGCGACGGCGCTTGTCGAAGTTGCGCGCCGTTCTTTTGGTTGAAGCGGCAGCCGACGCCCGAGGCGCCGGCGTGTCAAGCTGGCGTAGGGTCAGGGGCGACAGCCGCCCTCGGCGAGGAACGCACTCTCATCCGCCGTGCTTTCGCGGCCTGATCACAAAGCCGGGCAAGCGATCACGCACTTCGACGTCGAAGCCGTGATCCTTGGCGAACTATTTCTTCGTGCCTGCCTCGCGCCAGAAGACTATGGCGCCCCGCGCATTGCCCGGCGTCGCGCTCACGCCGTGGCGGCTTTCAGCGCCTGGTCGAGATCGGCGATAAGGTCCTTTGGATCCTCGATGCCTATCGAAAGGCGGACGACATCAGGCGCGGCGCCGGCGGCGATCTGCTGGTCCGCTGTCAGCTGGCTATGCGTAGTGGACGCTGAGTGGATGACCAGCGAGCGCGCATCGCCAAGATTGGCGACGTGGCTGAACAGCTTGAGGCTGGAGACGAATCTGAGGCAGGCGTCGTAGCCGCCTTTCAGCTGGATGGTGAAGAGGGCGCCCGCCCCCTTCGGCACAACGCTGGCGACGCGTGCGTGGTAGGGCGAGGACTTGAGGCCGGGATAGGTGACTGCGCCAACGGCGGAGTGCTTCTCCAGCCATTCGGCGACGATCTGTGCATTCTCGACATGCCTTGCCATGCGCAGAGAAAGGGTTTCGATACCCATCAACGTGTAGTGCGCTGCTTGCGGGTTCAGCGTCATGCCCAGATCGCGCAGGCCAACGGCGATGCTGTGGAAGGTGAAAGCCGCGGGGCCAAAGGTCTGCTGGAAAACGAGGCCGTGATAGGCTGGCTCGGGTTGAGACAGCGACGGGAATTTGTCAGAGGCCGACCAGTCGAATTTGCCGGAGTCGACGACGGCGCCGCCCGTTACCGTGCCGTTGCCGGTGAGGTATTTGGTGAGCGAGTGCACGACCAGCGTCGCGCCGTGCTCGATGGGGCGGCAGAGGTAGGGCGTGGCGGTCGTGTTGTCGACGATCAGGGGGATGCCGGCGGCGTCCGTGATGTTCGCGATGGCGCGAAGGTCCGTGATGTAGCCGCCCGGGTTGGCGATGGTCTCGCAGAAGACGGCGCGCGTGTCGCTATCGATGGCGGCCTTCACGGCGGCGAGATCGTCGAAGTCGACGAACTTCGCGGACCAGCCGAAGCGTTTGATGGTCTGGCTGAATTGCGTGATCGTGCCGCCGTAGAGGCGGCTGGACGCCACGATGTTGCGGCCGGGGCCCATCAGCGGGAAGAGGGCCATGATCTGGGCCGCGTGACCCGACGAGCAGCATACGGCTCCGGCGCCGCCTTCCAGCATCGCGATACGCGTCTGGAGCGCAGCGATCGTGGGGTTGGTCAGGCGCGAATAGATGTAGCCGACTTCCTTGAGGCCGAAGAGGGCGGCGGCATGCGCTGCATCGCGGAAGACGAAGGCGGTGGACTGGTAGATCGGGACCTGGCGGGCGCCTGTGGCGGGATCGGGCGCCGCTCCGCCGTGAATCTGCAGGGTGTCAAAGCCTTGGGCGTCGCTCATATCTATCCCTCTTGCGTGCTGCGGGTCCTACCTTCAGGAGCGACCTGTGTGTGCGCTCCGAGGACGGCTGTCGAGTAGCGGCTTGGTGAGTTTTCGCGAACGCTGACTATGGGCTGTAGCCGCCGGCGGCGAGGAATTGCTTTTCTTCTTCGGTGCTTTGACGACCAAGGATTCCGTTGCGGTGGGGGAAGCGGCCGAAGCGCTCGATCAGCTTGCGGTGTTCGCGGGCGTGGTGGGCGTTGTTTTCATTGAGAGCGGTCATCGCCTCGACACAGCGGTGCTGGTCCTCAAGAGATTCAGAATGCATCCAGGGCATGTAGGCGAAAGAGCGAATGTCTTCGGGGATATCGCGGTCGCGGCCCGAGGCGACAAGAGCGCTCGTTGCTCCGCAGGCCAGGTCATCCGTGGCGAAGGCCCACGGCGTGTCGCGAAACGCATTGCGGGGGTACTGATCAAGCAGAAGGATTTCGGCGAGCGCGCCCTCGGGCGTTGCGCGCCAATGGCCAAGTTCGCCGCGCGAGGCTTTCGAGTAGATCAGCGGAAAGCGATCGCGGAAGGCGACGTCGAAGGCGGCGTCCTTGGCGAACCACTTCTTCGGACCGGCCTCGCGCCAGAAGGCAAGTACCGCCTGCGCGTCGTCTGGCGTCGCGGCCATGATCATAGGCCCTGGAAGGGACCGTCGCACGTCGTGGGATCGCCAGACGTGTAGCCGGATTTCAGCCACCGCATGCGTTCAACAGATGAGCCGTGAGTGAAGTTTTCCGGCGTCACGCGCCCGCCCTGGCGCTTCTGCAGCGTGTCGTCGCCGATGGCCTTGGCGGTCGTGAGGCCGGCCTCGAGGTCGCCGGGTTCCATCGCGACATTGCCGCCGGAAACCTTCGCGGCATTGGCCGCCCATACGCCCGCATAGCAGTCTGCCTGAAGTTCGAGGGCGACGGAGTAGCGGTTGCCTTCTTCCTTGCCGAGGGATTGCTGCGCTCGCTGCACCTTTTGCGAGGCGCCGCTGAGCGTCTGCACGTGGTGGCCGAATTC
>CAIKXW010000066.1 GCA_903831485.1 uncultured Alphaproteobacteria bacterium
ACAGGCGCGTCCTGCGCTGCTTAATGAATTGAAAGCAGGGGCGCGGATTGCGCTGATCTCGGATGCAGGAACGCCGCTGGTGTCCGACCCCGGCTTCAAGCTGGTGCGCGAGGCGGCGGCGCTGGGGATCAAGGTCATTGCCATACCGGGTGCGTCCGCGCCGATGGCGGCGCTGGCCTCGTCCGGCCTGCCGACCGACCGTTTCACTTTCGCAGGCTTTCCGCCGCCGCGGTCTGGTGCGCGCAAGACATTCCTGAATTCGCTGAAAGGCACGGGCGGTACTCTGGTGTTCTTCGAAGGGCCTTCCCGCCTTGCCGCAAGCCTCGCGGACATGGCCGAGGTGCTGGGCGCGCGCGAGGCGGCGGTCGCGCGGGAGCTGACCAAGCTGTTCGAGGAGGTGCGGCGCGGTACGCTGGCGGAACTTGCAGCGCACTATGCCGAGGCAGGTCCGCCGCGTGGTGAGATCGTCGTGCTGGTCGGGCCGGGCGAGGGCGCTGAAGCCGCCGACGCCGGGACGGTGGACGCGGCGATCCTGGCGGCGGGTGACGTACGGCCGTTGAAGGAGATCGCCGCTGAACTCGCTGAGCGCTTCGGCATGAAGCGCCGCGATGTCTATGAACGCGCGCTGGAACTGCGCGAGACGGATGACGATGGCGCGGGCTGACCCCGCAGTCGCGCGCCGCAAGCGTGAGGCCGCTGGCCGTTGCGCCGAAACAGCCGCGGCGCTGTGGCTGCAGCTCAAGGGCCATCGCATCCTCGATCGCCGCGCGCGCATGGGTCGCATGCTGGTGTTCGTCGGGGTGAAGGCCGGCGCACGCAGGACATGGCGCTGGAATCGGTGACGCCGCAGCTGCGCAAGCGGCTAACCAGCGGGTGTCGCGCCGCCACGGGCTGCAGCAGCATCTCTGGCGTTTCGACATCGTCATGCTTGCGCCGGGCAAGTTGCGACGACAGATGCGCGATGCATGGCGGGTGCAGGGCTGACGGGAGATGGGCCTCTGAATTCGTTCACTTTCTGCTTATCTGGGCTGTAGAAGATTGGCGCCGCGCCCGAAAATCGCCGCATCTGGCGGCTAACCGCTGCCGGGGAACGTGACGGAGTTATCGCGACCATGACTGCACGCTTGCTGGCCTGTCTTCTTCTTGCCGCGCCGATTCTGGGCGGGTGCCTCTCGGACCGTACATTCGGAGAAGCGCTCGATGACTCGAGCGCCGCCACCGAAGTGAAGACGCGCCTGCTCAGCGCCGGGCTGAATGGCCGTTTCATGGAAGTCGACGTCGCAGTCGTGGATCGCTTCGTGCTGCTGTCCGGTCGCGTCGCCAGCCAGGAAGACCGCAAGGAAGCCGAGCGCATCGCCTGGACTGTGGGCTCGGTCGATGAGGTCGCGAACGAGGTGAATGTCGGCTACTGGGACCTTGGCCGCGATGTGAACGATGCATGGATCACGGAACAGATCCGCCTGCGCCTGATCGCCGACAACGACATCAAGGGCGCGAATTTCAACATCCAGGTCCACGGCGGCACCGTCTACCTGCTGGGCCTTGCGCGCACCGAGGACGAGCTTCGCCGTGCAGCCGAACACGCCAGCATCGTCAACGGCGTCAGGAAGGTCGTCTCCTATGTGAAGATGCGCGAACGCGCCGGCCCGCCGCCGGAGATCAGCGTCGCCGCCGCCCCGCTGAGCGACGAGCAGGGCAGGCCCGTCGCCGACCCCTCCGCCGGCCAGCCGATCAACATCGCGCCGTCGTCAGGCGCGCCCGCGCCGATCGTGCCGCCGACCCAGTCGCCCACCACCCGCGGACAGTACAGCGATCCCTATGCGCCGGGCGCAGCGCCCCCGCCGGGCGGCAATGGCAATTCGGTAGGGCTGCAGACCGTGCCGCTGCCGCCTGTGACGAGCAACTGAGCGCGAATACGCCTATGCGGCGCATTGCGGCGAAGGCTGACGCCACCTAGGTAGGGGGCGTCCGCCGGAGCTGTTCCCATGTCATTGCGCATCGCCGTCCAGATGGACCCGCTGGAGGCCGTGAACCCGGCTGGCGATTCAAGCTTCATGATGATCGAGGAAGCGCAGGCGCGCGGCCATCAGGTCTTCGTCTATGGCGTGGGCGACCTCTATTATGACTCAGGCTTCGTAGGCGCGTGGGCCAGACCTGCGAAAGTCTTCCCCGGCCGCACGCCGCATGCCGAGATGGGCGTGGCGCAGAGGATTGATCTGCGCCGCGACATCGACGTCGTCCTGATGCGGCAGGATCCGCCCTTCCACATGGGCTACATCACGGCGGCGCACCTGCTCGAACTGGTGACGGACGAGACGCTGGTGGTGAATGATCCGGCCGGCGTGCGCTCCTCGCCGGAAAAGATTCTCACGCTGATGTATCCTGACCTGCAGCCGCCGACGCTGATCACGCGCGACATTGCCCGCGTGCACGAGTTCCGCGCCGTGCATGGCGACATCGTACTGAAGCCGCTGCACGGGCATGGCGGCGCCGGCGTCCTCAAGATTGGCCGCGAGGACGGCAATCTCGAGGCGGTCGTCGACCTGTTCAACAAGATGGCGCCCGAGCCCTTCATCGCGCAGGCTTTCCTTCCGGCGGTGAGTGAAGGGGACAAGCGCATTCTTCTCGTGGACGGAAAGCCTGTCGGCGCCATCAACCGCAAGCCGCCCAGCGGCGCGATCCGCTCCAACCTCGTCGTTGGCGGTACAGCAGAGGCGACTGACCTGTCTGCGCGCGAGAAGGAAATCTGCGCGCGCATCGGTCCGGAGCTGCAGAACCGCGGCCTCCTGTTCGTCGGCATCGACGTGATCGGCGGCATGATGACGGAGATCAACGTGACATCGCCCACTGGCGCGCGTGCGCTCAAGCGCCTCTCGGGCGTCGATGCGGTGGCGGCAATGTGGGACGTGATCGAGAAGAAGCCGGCCTGAACTTCAGGCCACGATGCCCGGCATGCCGGAGGCGCCCGTGCGGCCCGCCATGGCGGGACAGAAACGACAGGTCAGCGCCGCGACGCCCTTGACGGCGAAAGTCGTGACGCGGCCGATCATCATCGGCCCGTCCCCAGCTCCAGCGCCGTTGACCACAATCGGCCGGAAGAACATCTGAAGAACAGTTTCGCGAGACAGCCCGATTGTTTGCCTGTTAAGGCGAACCCGGCGAGACTCCCGTCAGTGGAGGGACGCGTGCTCAGACACTTTGCCAGCGCCATCGTGATCGCCGCCGCTGCGGCCTGCGCGAGCGCGCCGGCTGCGCACGCCACGCAATTCCTGACCGCGATTGATGACGTTCCGCTCCCGCAGGGCCTCACCGAAAAGCCCGAGCCGCTGATCTTTGAAAGCGATCAGGGCCGCGTCGTCAGGACGTCTGCCGAAGGCAACATCGGTGGCGACCGTATTTCGGCGTTCTACGCCGAGACGCTTCCCGCACTTGGCTGGAAGCCGGTGCAGGAGCCTGATGGCGTCGTCTATGCGCGCGAAGACGAGCGTCTCACGATCAGGATTCGCGCGTCTGCGAATAATGCGCCGGTGCGCGTCGAGTTCGAGCTCGTCGTGAAGCTCGCCTCGACGCGTCTGGCGGACTAGACTCCTCGCATCACTGCGACGGAGCAAAGCGTGAGCGACCTTTTCAGCCTTCTGGCCGATATCCGCACCAACTATGTCGGCCAGTTCGAGCAGGCTCTGCGGGACCTCCGCGAGCAGGGCCGCACCGTGATGATCGAGCCGCCCATGCTCGATGACCAGGGCGAGTTGGCGCGCGAAGGCGTGCTCAATCTCGGCGCGCGTTACGATCTCGCCGTCGTGGAAGGCGAGAGCGCCAGCCCCTCGATGTTCTCGCCCGGGCGCATGCTGGAGTTCGAGCCGATCGCGTTCCAGGGCGGGGGTCTGCACATCGTGATTGCACCATTCTCGTGGGACGGCGCACGCATCGCCATCGATGGCGACCCACCGGCCATCGCCGCAGCGCTCGCCGGCTGGTTCGACAACGCGATCGGCGCGCCCGAAGGCATTGACGAGGATGGCCTGCAGCACGCTGCGCATTTCCTCTCCGATCCCGTCGTTGAAGGCGCAACGTCGATCGTGCAGGCCGATCTCGGTACGGCCGATGTCGATGTCGTGATCGATCTGCTCGACCGCATCCGGCTCGCCGGCGCAACGCGGGTGGAGTTCAGCCTCCCCGTTGGGTAACAGGGACGGCAAGAGGAGACGCTCATGGCCTACGAAACGCTGCTGGTGGAGATCGATGGTCCCGTCGGAATCATCACGCTCAATCGCCCCGAAGCGCTGAACGCGCTCTCGCGCAAGCTGTGCGCCGAAGTTGGCGACCAGCTGGGCAAGTGGAATGGCGACGCCAGCATCAGCTGCGTCATCATAACCGGCGCGGGCAGGGCGTTTGCCGCCGGCGCCGACATCAAGGAAATGGCGCCGCAGAGCTACATGGACGTCTACAAGGCTGACATGTTCGCGGACTTCGAGCGCGCGGTGTCGTCCTTCCGCAAGCCGATCGTCGCAGCCGTGAACGGGTTTGCGCTGGGCGGCGGGTGCGAGCTCGCGATGTTGTGCGATTTCATCCTGGCGTCGGAGGCCGCGAAGTTCGGACAACCGGAGATCAATCTTGGCGTGATGCCCGGTATTGGCGGCACGCAGCGTCTCACGCGGCTGGTTGGAAAATCGAAGGCGATGGAGATGTGCCTCACTGGCCGCATGATGGACGCTGCGGAAGCCGAACGCGCGGGGCTCGTCTCCCGCGTCCTGCCGGCCGACCAGCTGATGGAAGAGGCGAAAAAGGTCGCGAAAAAGATCGCCGCCGCCTCCCAGCCGATCGCCATGATGACCAAGGAGGCGGTGAATGCCGCCTACGAAACCACGCTGCATCAGGGCCTGGCCTTCGAGCGGCGGCTTTTCCACGCCATGTTCGCCACCGACGACCAGAAGGAAGGCATGAGCGCTTTCGTCGAGAAGCGTCCTGCCCAGTTCAAGCAACAGTGAAGAGGGCCTTTGGCGCGGTGTTTGGCGCTGTCCGCCAAATCGTGCGCGCCGCGAATTGACGGCCTGAGGCGACGCTGATAATAGGCCGCTCCCCAAAACCCCCGGTTCGTGTCCGGCGGTCAGGGTAAACGGAGCTTGGAAGACCGATGGCCAATACGAAATCCGCCGAGAAAATGGTGCGCAAGATCGCCCGGCGGACCGAGGTCAACAAGTCACGCCGGTCGCGCGTCCGCACATTCGTCCGAAAGGTCGAGGAAGCCGTTGCGTCAGGCGACAAGGCCGCCGCCATCAAGGCGCTGAAGGCCGCCGAGCCGGAGATCATGCGCGGCGTCACCAAGGGCGTGCTGCACAAGAACACCGCCTCGCGCAAAGTCTCGCGTCTTGCCGC
>CAIKXW010000067.1 GCA_903831485.1 uncultured Alphaproteobacteria bacterium
GCGAGAACTTCATTGCGGCCCAGGCGGTGTCGGCGCCGGTCATGCACGCCTTCACCTCGTGAATGTCGGAGTGGTGGTAGCCCTGCCCGCGCAGACTTTCGAAGCCGCGCTCGAGGTTTGCTTCCTGTTCGGCGACGGTGGAGCCGGTGCGGTAGAAGTCACGGGCGATGGTTGCCGAGTCGTGGCGATTCCACGCCTTGGTGTAGTCCCACATGTGCTGCTCGACGGCCGCTTCAGGAGCACGCGATGGCGCGGACGGCATACCAGCGCATGCCGGGAGCGCGAGAAGCGCGAAGGACAAGGCGAGCCGCATGGTGTTTGATCCCACTGTTTCTTCGTTGGTCGTTTTCGCGCATGCTAGCGGCGTTGCGGCCTTAGTCGAGCGAGGGATCAATCACGATGTTGCTGACGCGTCGATCTGCGATTCTGGCGGCCGGAGCCGGGCTCGCCGCGGCATGCGCCAACCAGCCGGGCGACGCGCAGGCGCAGGCCGGGCCGCAGTGGAGCGCAAAACCACCTCTGCCGTTTGCGGTGCAGGAAATCTACCCGGCGCTGCATGGCGGACGCATCCATGTCGTGGGCGGGCTGCTGGGTGAAGGCGGGCGCGTGGTCGGCGTGTCGGACCGGCATGTCGTGTATGATCCGGCGACGGGGCAATCCGCGATGATGGCCGCCCTGCCCGCACCGCGGCATCATCCGCAGGCGGTGAGCGCTGGCGGCAGGCTCTACCTGCTGGGCGGGTTCGCAACGAATCCGGGGGCGGTGAACTGGATCATGCAGAGGGAGACGCTGGTACTGGATGAAGCGGCGGCCGCGTGGCGGACGCTGGCGGCGGCGCCGGCTCCGCATGGGGAATCGACAGCGGCAGTTGTGGGCCAGCGCATCCACATTGTCGGCGGACGCGCGCCGAAGGGCGCGGCGAACCTCGCCTATGGCGATCATGCGGATACAGATCATCATCTGGTCTACGATGTTGGTTCGAATGCCTGGTCGACCGCTGCGCCAGCGCTGTCGAAGCGCAACAGTGCTGCTGGCGGGGTGATCGCAGGGATGTGGCATGTGGCGGGCGGGCGGCATGTGGCCGACGGGCCGTCCGATGCGCACGAGGTCTATGATCCGAAGGAAGACAGGTGGCGCGCGGCTGCGCCGATGCTGAAGGGATCGGGCGCGGGCGGCAATGCGGCGGGGGTTATTGCGGGCAAGCTGTACGTGTTCGGCGGCGAGTACTTCCACGATGGCGGCAAGGTGCACGCCGAGGTGTGGGCGTATGATCCGAAGGCGGATGCCTGGGAGGCGGCGGCGCCGATGCCAACGCCGCGCCACGGGCTGGGCGGGATCACGATCGGCGACGGGATCTGGCTGGTCGGCGGGGCAAGGAAGCCGAGCGGCAGCGACGCCAGCGATGTGGTGGAGCGGTTCGGGCTCTAGCGCGGGTGGCGGTCAATCGAGCGCGGGCTTGCGGAGCAGCAGGAGCGCGACGAAGCTGAGGGCCGCGGCGGCGCTCAGATAGATACCGACGAGATTGAGGCCCTGCGCGGCAAGCGAGGCGGCAACGATTGGCGTGAAGCCGCCGCCGATCACACCGCCGACGTTGAAGGCGACGCTGGCGCCTGTGTAGCGCACGCGCGCGGGGAAGAGGCCGGGAAGCCAGGCGCCGAGCGGGCCGTAGACGAAGCCCATCAGCAGGAGCAGAAGCGAGAGAAAGCCGCCGATCAGGAGGAGGTCGCCGCCCGCCATCATCGGGGCGAGCAGGAAGCCCGCGCCGATCGACAGCGCGCAGCCGACGGCGAGGACGATGCGCGGGGTCGACGCGTCCGCCCAGTAGCCGGCCCAGACGATGCCGCCGGCCATGAAGAGGATCGCGACCAGCTGCACCTGCAGGAAGGTCTCGCGCGGGATGCCCAGCGTGGTGGTGCCGTAGCCGAGCGCGAAGGCGGTGGCGATGTAGTAGATGCAGAAGCAGGCGACGACCCCGAACGTCCCGCCGAGCGTCTCGCGCCAGTGGTGGCGGAAGAGTTCGCCCAGCGGGACCATCGGCGGACGTTCCTTCTCAAGCACGGCCTTGAAAGCGGGCGTCTCTGTGAGCTTGAGGCGGACCCAGAGGCCGATGATCACGAGGAGTGCGCTGGCGAGGAAGGGAATGCGCCAGCCCCAGGCGAGGAAGTCGTCCTGCGTGAGGATGAGGCCGAGGATGAGGAAGAGGCCGTTGGCGGCGATGAAGCCCACAGGCGCGCCGAGCTGCGGGAACATGCCGAAGCGGGCTTTCCATCCCGGCGGCGCGTTCTCGACGGCGAGGAGCGCTGCCCCGCCCCACTCTCCGCCAAGGCCAAGGCCCTGCCCGAAGCGGAGGATGCAGAGCAGCAGCGGCGCGATCCATCCGGCCTGCGCGTAGGTGGGCAGGAAGGCGATCGCCATTGTGGAGCCGCCCATCAGCATCAGCGACCAGACCAGCGTGGACTTGCGGCCGATGCGATCGCCGAAATGGCCAAACGCCACGGCGCCGACGGGGCGCGCGATGAAGGCGATGGCGAAGGTGGCGTAGGACGACATCAGCTGCGCCGTCGCCGATTCCGACGGGAAGAACAGCTGCGGGAAGAC
>CAIKXW010000068.1 GCA_903831485.1 uncultured Alphaproteobacteria bacterium
CCGTCATGACAGGGGTTCACGGTCGGCTGGCGGATGAGCGCCTGGGCGAGGGCGATGGGGTCGTGCAGGGTATCGATCATGAGCGTGGGTTTAGCCCGCCTCGGTAGTGCTGGGAAGGAACCCGGCGCGGCGAGTATGGCCGCCCGGTTTCGCTTGCCCCGGGCGGCCCCCCGCCGGTATGACGGTTAACGTTGGCGGGCTGTGGAGAATCCGCCCGGGACGTTCGAGGAGACGATGGGCGACACCCCCTCCTTCAACGATCGCTTTGCCCGCCGCGCAGCGCCGGGCGGAAACGGATTCGGCCCTGCGCAGGATCATTTCCGCAAAGCTGGGCCCGACCCCACTCCAGACCCGTTCAAGTCGGGCGGCAAACCGCCCAAGGTCGCAAAGCCTGCCAGGCCGCCCAAGATGACGGCCGCATCGCCAGGCAACGACCCGTTCGCGCAGAAGTCGAAACCAGCCCAGCCCGCCGCCAAGCCGGCTCCCAAGCCGGCCTCGAAACCCGCGATGACTGCGCCGCTGAAAGACCCGTTCGCGCGCGCTCCGCTACACCCGCCAAGAACGCGAACGCCGCCCCCACCCTCCGCTCCGAAGCAGGCCGCGCCAAAATCGACTGCCGCCCGTGTCGCGCCGCTCGCTGCGGCGGCCAGCTTCTACAATCCATTCGGACGATCGCCTGCGCCCAAGGGCGACAAGACGCCTGCGCATGTGGAATCGCCCCGCACGCCGCTCCATGTCGTGCCTGACATGCCGCCCGAGCCGGCGGCGCCTGCGAAGAAGACCCTCGCACCGTCCCGCCCGGCCGGACGATCCAGTTCGCTCGTCCTCGTCTCGGGCGCGGGCGCAACAGGCGCTGCTGAGACACTTGAGGCGCCGCCTCCGCCCGCCGTCGACAAGACGCCGGAACCTCCTGCCGCTGATCCGGCGCCTGCGCCTCCGGTCACGCGCAAACGCGCAGGCGGAGGAGGAGGGAGCGGAGGTCCGCCGCGTGACGGCGCGATGGCTGTCGCGGCGCCCGTCAGGCGCGGCTTCAACCAGGACGACCTGTTCGGCGTCCTCTTCGGCATCGCCGTCATCCTCTTCCTGCTGCTCTGGCTGTGGCGTGGCCGCAGCGTAGAAGCCCCGACCGAGGAAGGTCTCGTCGGCGTCCAGTCCGCCGCGAACCAGCAGCTTGCGACCGCGCCGCCGCCTGCGCCGCTGGTTGACCCGTTCGGCAATGCACCCGTCGATCTTCGCCCCAGCGGCCCCATCCCGGAGCCCCTGCCTGAGCCCGACGCCGGGATCGCAGAGGTGACGCCTCCGCCCGCAGCGGCGCCCGCGACGCCGCCCGCCGCAGCCGCACCCGCTGCACCGCCTGTCACGCCAACGCCGCAGGCGACGACGCCAGCCGCCCCGCCGAAGGCCGCGATTGCGCCCGCCGTGCCGATCGCCGAGCGCAAGATGAATGGCTGGTTCTGCACCGCCTCCAGCACGCTGACCAAGGCTTCGCGCACCGCTCTCGAAGGCGAACTCACGGCATTCGCCGACGTCTTCGCTGGCAAGGAGCTTGTCGTGCGCGGCTATGCCGACACGCGCGGCTCCAGCGACTACAACAGCCTGCTCGGCGGGGAGCGCGCGAAAGTCGTCGCGGACTTTCTCCGCACCAAAGGGCTCACGGTTGCCGAGTTCAGCGGCGTCGGCGAACTCGACGGGCTGGACGACAACCAGAACTGCCCCAACCAGCGCCGCGTCGATGTCTGGGTGAAGGGCGGCCCGGCAGCAGCCCCGAGTCGCGAGTGCACTCCGGAGCCTGAGGCCGCAAAGCTGGTCTGCGGCTGATCACGCGAACAATCCGTTATTCGTCGAGCGGCGGCGGCTCCGGCTCTTCCTCGCCTTCGCGCAGGACCGGTGGCGGCTCGACAGACGGGCAGCCGGCGGGTTCGATCACCGCGGCCACCAGGATCGACGGATCGCCATTCGAATAGTTGAACGCAAACCGCCGCGCGAGGCGGATGCAGCGGTCAGCCGCTGTCGCTTCCTTCACCAGCGTGGCCAGCGCCTCGCGGCCGACTTCCTCGCCTATGTTGATCAGCCAGGCCGGGCGATTATCCTCGGCGATGGAGGGAATCTCGACGTTCGATTCAGGAGGCAAGTCGATCTTGTTGCCGAGTTCGAACACAAGGCTAGGCTCGGCGAATGCGATCGCGCGGATCTTCTTGGGCGCGCGCCCCTCGCACCCGGACTCGCGCCACGCCGCCGAGCCTTCGGGCAGGGCGCATACCTCGCGCAGGGCCGACAGCGACGCGCCGGTCGACAGCATCCATGACTGGTTCGGCAGGATCAGCGCGCGATAGCCGATACCCGCGACAGCCGAACAGGCCACCAGACCGGCGATCAGTCCCACCGCATTCTTCTTCACCAGCGCATGTAATGTTCCCGCCGTCGCAGCGATGATCAGCAGCGTCGGCCAGATTCCGATCCCCGTTGCCGCCCACGCCTGGTCCCAGACATGGGAGACCCGCGCCGTCAGCTCGCCGAAATCCTGCGCCGCCTCGCCGCGCAACTGCTCAAGCACCGGCGGCGTTGGCACGATGGCAAGCAACAGCGCCACCAGCGCGAACAGTCCGGCCGAAATCCAGCGTCCGAATTTCCACGAATTGGTCGAGAACCAGTAGTCCGCCGCAGCCCCCGCCATCAGCGCAAAGGCTGGGTAGAGCGGCAGGGTATAGTGGACCAGCTTGGTCGGTGCGATTTCGAACACGATCCATGACGGCACGATCCAGCAAACCAGAAAACGCCACGCCGCCGCCTCCCGCTCTGTGGCGGCATCGTTCGCAATGCGACCCGGCCCATCGGCCGCTGCAGCTTTCTTTCCTGGCAGCAGCCGCGAGATCGCCATCCAGATGCCGGGGATGAGCAGCAGCGTCCCCGGCCAGAACAGCACTGGCAGCGCGGCGGTATGCATGCCGATCGGTCCGGCATGGCCCTCGGCCGCATCGACCAGCTTCTGTCCGAGATCGACCCGTACGGCCTCCGACAGGAACTCGCCATTGGTCGCGATCTGCACCGCGATATACCAGGGGATGGTCAGCACGCAGAACAGGCTGAGGCCCATCCAGTAGAGCAGGGGGCGCGCCCATTCGAACTTGCGTTCCCACAGGAACAGCGCGGCGATGGCGCTAAGGCAAACCAGCGGCGCGATCGGCCCCTTCAGCAGGATGCCGAATGACAGGCAAACCCAGAACAGCACGCCATGCCATTTGCCGCCGAGCCCCGCGCGCATCTGCGCCAGCGCGCCCATGCCAAGCGCGAGGATCCCGCATTGCGCCGCATCGGTCTTGGCGATGTTGGCCTCGGTCGTGAGGAGCAGTGTCGTTCCAAGCACGACGGCTGCGATGAAAGCGGCCCGGCGAGAGAAGAGTGCAGTCCCGGCCCAGAACGTTGCAAGCGCCGCGAGGATCGCGCCCAGCATGGACGGGATGCGGTAATCCGCGATGTTCCGCGCCTCAGGGCCGGAGGTTAGCGACACCACCGCCGACTGGAACCAGTGGATCGCCACCGGCTTCTTGTTCCGCAATTCGTCATGGTAGCGGATCACGACATAATCGCCGCTCTCCATCATTTCCGATGAGGCTTCGGTAAAGCGTCCCTCGTCCCGGTCGAGCACGGGCAGGGCGAACAGGCCCGGCAGGGCCAGCAGGAAGACCAGCCCGGCCAGAACCGCATAGGCCCAGCGGCTTTCCGTCAACCGGTCAAAACGAGCCATCACGCGCGGAAAAATCCCTGTAGAAAAGCCGATTCGGGATCGCCCCCGGGCCGATGCCGCCGGACCATACCGGCTCTTTTTCCGGGCGTCGCCGGGTTTGTTCGCCGCGCACGGGAACTCGCGGGGCGATGGCAGACCGCCCCTCGCAACTGGCGGCGGGTGCGGCTATAGGTCGGTCCATGGATGCTCGCGTCAAGACGGACAGCATGATGGCCGCTACACAGGGGCGACCCGAATTCAGCGTTGTCTCGCCCGTGCGGAACGAGGCGGAGAACGTCGAGACGCTGGTCCGCGAGATCACCGAGGCGCTGGCCGGCCGCGCTTACGAGATCGTCTTTGTTGATGACGCTTCGCAGGACGACACGCGCGCCCGGCTGTTCGCCCTCAAGGACACGGTTCCCCAGCTCCGCGTCATCGGCCACCGCAAGAACGCCGGCCAGAGCCGAGCCGTGCGCAGCGGCGTGGCCGCCGCCCGCGCGAACGTCATCGTCACACTCGATGGCGACGGACAGAACGATCCGGCCGACATTCCGGGCCTCCTCAGCCAGCTGACACGGGGGGATGCTCCCGGCGACCTCGCCCTGATCCAGGGGCGCCGCGAGAAGCGGATGGATTCGAACTGGAAGCGTATGGGCTCGCGCTTTGCCAACCGGGTTCGCCGGTCGATCCTGCAGGACAAGAACTCGGATTCGGGTTGCGGCATGCGCGCCTTCCGGCGCGACGCCTACCTGCAGCTTCCCTATTTCGACCACATGCACCGCTACCTGCCGGCCCTGATGATGTCAGAGGGGCTGATGGTCGAAGAGCGCCCCGTGGGCCACCGGGTGCGCCAGCATGGCCGGTCGAACTACACCAATTTCGGGCGCCTGGCCGTTGCGGTGTCCGACATGCGCGGCGTGATGTGGCTGCGCAAGCGGCGGAAGTCCCCGGGCGGGGCGGACGAGATCTAGGCGCGCCCCGCTGGGGCGGCTTGACGGGTGGAGGGCTTCCAATTGGACGAAAAGCTGGCTACCGCTGCGAAGATAGAAGCCTTGGAGCGCCAGGA
>CAIKXW010000069.1 GCA_903831485.1 uncultured Alphaproteobacteria bacterium
TGCGGCAGGCCTGTTACGGTGGGATCTGATGGGTGGCCCGGACCCGTTGCGCACAAGCACCGACCGGACCGCTTCGGATCATGGCGGAAGCCTGGCCCGGCAAGTCTTCGGTTGGGTTCAGAAAAATTTCTGAATCGGTCCTGCTCTTAAGACGGGCTTAGCCAAAAGCTGTGATCTTCATTGCGTTAGCTTCCGGGTCGCCGTGCGGGGCGCCGTCGGGAGACGTGCGGATCGAGGATGGCAATGGCCGTTGAACTGACTCCCCGGATAGTCGTGATCGGCGTGGGTGGCGCGGGCGGTAACGCGGTCAACAACATGATCGAGGCTGGGCTGCAGGGCGTCGAGTTCGTGGTCGCGAACACCGATGCGCAGGCCCTGACCCGGTCGAAGGCGCCGGTCCAGATCCAGCTCGGGATCGGCAAGACGTCTGGCCTCGGCGCGGGCGCCAATCCGGATGTCGGCGCTGAATCGGCCAAGGAATCTGCGGACGAGATCAAGAAGATCCTCAACGGCGCGCACATGTGTTTCATCGCGGCCGGCATGGGCGGCGGTACGGGTACGGGCGCTGCGCCGATCATCGCGCGCATCGCGAAAGAACAGAAAGTGCTCACCGTCGGCGTGGTCACCAAGCCGTTCGACTTCGAGGGCAAGCGCCGCATGGTTGTCGCCGAGAAGGGCATTGTCGACCTGCGCGCCGAAGTCGACACGCTGCTGATCATCCCGAACCAGAACCTTTTCCGCATCGCCGACGACAAGACGACCTTCGCCGACGCCTTCTCGATGGCCGACAAGGTTCTCTACTCGGGCGTGCGCGGCATCACCGACCTGATGGTCATGCCCGGCCTTATCAATCTCGACTTTGCCGACGTGCGGACCGTGATGTCCGGCATGGGCTCGGCCATGATGGGCGAGGGCGAAGGCGAGGGCGAGAACCGCGCGCTGAAGGCGGCGCAGGCTGCGATCGCCAATCCGCTTCTGGACGACGTGTCGATGAAGGGCGCCAAGGGCGTGCTGATCAACATCACCGGCGGCTATGACATGACGCTGTTCGAAGTCGACGAGGCCGCCAACGAAGTGCGCCGCGAAGTCGATGTTGACGCGCACATCATTCTTGGCTCGACGTTCGACGAGAAGATGAACGGCAAGATCCGCGTGTCGGTGGTCGCCGCGGGGCTTCAGCAGGCTGTTGCGCGTTCAACAGTGCCGGTTCGCGAACTTCAGGCGGGGCTCAACACCGCGATCATGAATTCGCCGTCGCCGTCGCATGAACTCGGCATCGTTGCACAGCCCCAGCCTGTACTGCCGCAGATCCACAACCAGCAATCGCTCACCCAGCCGCACGGCATGACGCCTGCGCCGCAGAAAACGATGATCTTCCCGCCGAGCGCGCAAGCCGCCGTGCCGCCGTCCGATCTGCGCCCGCCCGCCCCGGTGATCCGCGCGCGCCCTGCGCCTGAGCCGATGCCCGAGCCTGCGATGAACGACGAGGATGATTCCGACATCTTCGCGCCTGCGTCACACGCCGCAGGGCCGGCTCAAACCCAGCCCGATGCGCCGAAGGATCGCTCTTTCGCTTCGCTGTTCGGCTGGAGCAAGCGCCCGGCCGAAGAGCAACCGGTCGCGCGCCCTGCCTCTGCTGACGAGGGCTTCGATGACGAGCTCGAGATTCCGGCGTTCCTGCGTCGCTCGGGCAACGCGTAGCGCGCTGACTTAGCCGCCGACTACTTCTCGAAGGTATCGCCCCAGTCGACGCGGCGCGCGCGCTTGAACGCGTCGCCTTCGCGGCGGGTGACGAGCCGATGCATTGCGCTCCCATCGGGCTGGCAGAGTTTCAGCGATACGCGGCCGGTTGCGCTTTCGGGACGGTCGAGGACGCGGGAGGCGCGGTGATCGGCTTGCGTGCGCGAGGCTGCGAGGTAGATGAACTTCTCGTCTTCCCAGGGCACTTCCGCTTCCTTGGCCAGCCGGTGAATGCGTGAGCGGGCAACTCTTGCAGCAAAGTGGCACCAGTCCGTCTCAACGATCGGGCAGGCCTGCGCATGCGGGCAGGGGGCGATGATGTGTGCGCCTTCGGCGATCAACTGGGTGCGGGCATCGAGAATGCGGCGCCACCCTGCGGTCGTGCCGGGTTCGACGATCAGCAGTGCGTGGCGCGTCAATGACCAGAGCCGATCGATCAGCGCGCCGCGATCCCTTGGCGCAAGTTCGTCGAGCACGTAGGCGAGCGTCACGAGGTCATGCTGCGCCCCGGGCAGGTCTGCATGCAGATCGGAGGCGCGCCAGCTGACATGGGCAAGGGTGCTGCTGGCGGCAAGCTTCTCACCAAGCGCGCGGATGGATGGGCTGGTCTCGACCAGTGTCGCGGCATCCATGCCCGGCCAGACGTCAGCCGCCGCCCACATCGCCGTTCCGGGTCCTGCCCCCACATCGAGGAGTGAGCGCGGCGCGAAGTCCGGCTGCTGTTCGGCGAGCGCTTCGAGCGCGGCGTGGATGGCGGCGTAGGTGGCCGGCATGCGCGTCGCGATATAGGCGAGAGCGAAGCGGGCGTCGGAAATATGGAGGCGTCCGTCGCGCACCTCGTCGCGATAGCGCTGGGAGAGCGCCTTGGCCGCAACCGTCAGCTCCGCGAGGGATACCCCGGCAAGAGCACTGTCCACGGCCTGTCTGAGTTGGGGCGGCAATTCCATGGCGCCGCACTAGCAGAAGGCGCAACCCGCGTCAGCGCAACATCCGGCAATATCGCTTGTCTTGCGCGCCGCCCGCGCGCGCCTTAGCTGACGGGCATGAATCTCCAGACCACCCTCTCGGGCGCAGCCTCCGTCTCGGGCGTCGGCGTCCATTCCGGTAAGCCGGCCACGCTGACTATCCGCCCTGCGGGCGAGGGGACGGGCGTCGTCTTTGTGCGCACGGACGTGATCGACGGCGACGCTGACATTCCCGCGCTGGCGACGCGCGTGGCGACAACCGAACTTGGCACCAACATGACGAATGATGCGGGCGTCTCGGTCGCCACGGTTGAGCACTTTCTGGCCGCCTGCGCTGGTCTTGGCGTCGACAATGTGCGCGCGGAGCTCGATGGCCCCGAATTGCCGATCCTCGACGGCTCCTCGAAGCCTTTCGTCGACTTGATTGAACGCGCGGGGCTGAAGCGACAGTCTTCGCCGAGGCGCGTGCTGAAAATCCTCAAACCGGTCGAAGTCCGGCAGGGCATGAAATTTGCGCGCCTGTCGCCGGGCGAAGACTTCACGATGCGGATCGCCATCGACTTTTCTACAAAGGCCATCGGGCGGCAGGCGATCAGCTTCACGATGGCGCCCGGCGCCTTTGCCCGCGAGATCGCCTGGGCGCGGACGTTCGGCTTTGCGCATCAGGCCGCGCAGCTGCACGCGATGGGCAAGGGACTCGGCGCATCGATGGACAACACGGTGGTGATCGAGAATGACGCTGTCATCAATCCGGGTGGCTTGCAGGCGGAGGACGAGTTCGTCCGTCACAAGCTGCTGGACGTGATCGGCGACCTGTTCCTGGCGGGCGGGACGATCGAGGGTTTTTACGAGGCCGAGCAGCCGGGGCATGCGCTCAACAATCAGTTGCTGCGCGCCCTGTTCGCCGACACGTCGTCCTTTGCCTGGACTTAATCTGGCGCTGCTGGCCTTTCATCCTGCTGCCTTGATTTGGCCCGGATGCAGGAATGAGACTACACGTGTAACTTCGTGGACAGGGCAGCATGCGGCGAATCACGGCATTACTTCTCTCAATGACGCTCGCAGCCTGCGGACAGTCAGATCGCGGCGATGGTTTTGCGGGTAGCGTCGCCGTCGATGCGGTAGCGAGCGAAGAGATGGCGATGGCGCCAATGGCGCCGTCGCCTCCCCCGCAAGACATGGACATGATCGATCGGCCGATCATCCAGCCGGATCCGGACGGCAGGGGCGGCGGCGCGCCTCCGGGCACGGCGCCGCTGATGGCCTACACCTACACGTGGAACTACGCCGTGCCGACGGGCGCCATGGAAGCACTGCAGGCAAGCCACAAGAAGCTTTGCGAAGATGCAGGCCCGGCCAGCTGCTATGTGACGAACTCTTCGCTCGACGCCA
>CAIKXW010000070.1 GCA_903831485.1 uncultured Alphaproteobacteria bacterium
GCGGTTGAGGTGTACAGCCATCAACAACCCGAATCCGACCATGACCGTGACAATAGCCGTGCCCCCGTATGAGATTAGGGGCAAGGGTATGCCCACCACAGGCAGCAGGCCGATGACCATGCCGATATTGATGCCGACATACAGAAGCAGGGTTGTCGTGAAACTTGCCGCTGCAAGTGCGCCGAACGAACTTCGCGAGCTGCCCGCAATCGACATGCCCTGCACAATGGCGATGGCCCAGGCCGCCAGCATCACCATCGACCCCGCGAAGCCGAACTCCTCCGCCACGATCGTGAAGATGAAGTCGGTGTGCTGTTCGGGGATGTATTCCAGCTCTTTCTGGGCGCCTTCCATGAAGCCCTTGCCAGCAAGCCCGCCCGAACCGATGGCGATCATGCCCTGTTGGAGCTGGTAGCCCGCGCCCAGCGGATCAGCCGCCGGGTCCCACATCGTGTGGATTCGCTCGCGCTGGTAGTCGTGCAGGCCGAAGAAGTAGACCACCGGCGCCATCGCGATGAGCAGCACGATGATGCCGCCCACGATGCGAAGGCTGATGCCCGCGAAGAAGATCACCGAACAGCCGGCGCCGAGAATCATCAGTGCGGTGCCAAGGTCGGGCTGTTTCAGCACGAAGCCGACCGGGATGAGCACCACGATCAGGGCGACGATGTGAATCCAGAGGCTGGTGCGGCCAGAGGCGAAGACCTGATGATAGTATCGCGCTACGGCCAGCGGCACGGCGATTTTCATCAGTTCCGAGGGCTGGAGTGTCAGCGGTCCGATCGTCAGCCAGCGCTGCGATCCGTTGACGATGTTGCCCGCCACCTCGACGCCGAACAGCAGAACGATACCGACCGCATAGCCCGGATAGGCGAGCGCCGCCCATAGCCTGAGCGGCAGAAGGGCGACGAACAGGGCGACGCCCAGCATGATGGTGAAGCGGAAGATGTGATCCATCGCATAGCGGGCATCGATCTTGAGGAGACCGGTTTCCAGGTCGTGCGCGCTCGAGCCCGCGGAAAACAGGATAAGCGAGCCGAACATCGCCATCGCGATGATGGTCAGCAGCAGGAACCAGTGCAGCTGCGTGACCTTGTAGAGCAGCGTATCCTTGCGGATCATCATGTCGGCTGCTTCCCGCTTTCGGCGGCTGCGGCGGCAAGGTCGCGCGCGCGGGGAACGAACGCCTTCCTGGCGCCGGGATCGATCCTGAGCGCTTCGGCCAGCAGATCACGCGCGATCGGCGCTGCAACGCTGGAGCCCGACCCGCCATGCTCGACGATGACCGATACCGCATAACGCGGATTGTCCGCGGGTGCGAACGCCACAAAGAGCGCATGGTCGCGCAACTTCCATGGCAGCTTGTCGTTCGCGATGGCGCGACCGCGCGAATCTCGTTCAGCCGCAGTGATGACGCGCACCTGCGCCGATCCCGACTTGCCGGCCATCCGCGCGTTTGTATAGGGCGCTGGCAGCTTGCCTTCGGGGTCCAGTTCGCCCGAGCGCACGGCTGTACCGCCGCCTTCGGACGTCACCGCGAACATGCCTGCGCGCACGGCTTCGAGCACGCCCGGCTTGAACTCTCCCATCGGGGTGATCGTATTGTCGGGCACGCGGATGCCGCCGACGATCATGTGCGGATCCGGCATCTGCGGTCCGCCCGCGATCCGCGCGACCATGACGGCAAGCTCGAACGGCGTCGCCGTCACATAGCCCTGCCCGATGCCCGCGCTGATCGTGTCGCCGTCATACCACTTCTCTTTGATACGAGGGTTGGTCAGCTTCCATTCGTTGTTCGGAACCACGCCTGACTTGCCGCCCGTGATGCCCAGCTCATAGCGGTGGCCGAGGCCGAAGCGCTTCGCGACCTTGGCGATCTCTTCGATGCCGGTCCTCTGCGCCGCACGGTAGAAATAACAGTCACAGGATTTCTGCAGCCCGGTGTGGAGGTTGACCACGCCATGCCCTTCCGGCCGCCAGCAGTTGTAGAAACGGGTGTAGTACCAGGCCTTGCCGGGGCAGCTTACCTGATCCTCTGGCTTCATCGCGCCGCTCTCAAGGGCAGCGGCGGCAACGACCATCTTGAAGGTCGAGCCCGGCGGATAAACGCCGTCATAGGCCTTGTGATAGAGCGGGTTGCGCTCGTCCTCGCGCAGGGCCTTGTACGGCGCCGATGCAATGCCGCTGACGAACAGGTTCGGGTCAGGCGACGGCGTCGACATCATGCAAACGACTTCACCGGTTGCGATGTCGATCATCACCGCGCTGCCGGCTTCGACGCCGAAACGCCGGATGGCGATACTCTGCAGTTCGGCGTCGATCGAGAGAACGACGTCGGCGCCTGGCTTGCCCGCGAGATCTTCGCTGGGCAGGCGATCGATGACGCGGCCGGTGGCGTTCTGCAGCAGACGTTCATTGCCCGGCTCGCCCTTGAGCGCCATCTCGCCATAGGCTTCGATGCCCTGCTTGCCGACGCGCATCGCGGGATGCTTGTAGAGCCGCCGCACAGCCACCGCGCGCTTCTTGCCTTCAGGCGAATCGAGCGTCTCGCCAGCCGCAGCCAGCTCTGCATCGACCATGCGCGAGATGTCGGCCTCGTTGGCTTTCTGGACGTACCCGATCGTGTGGTAAAACGCCGCCTGCAGCGGATAGGAGCGCAGTTCGCCCACCTCCGCACTGATGCCGTTGAGTTCGGGCGCCATCACATTGACCTGCGCGAACTCTTCCCATGTCAGGTCGTCGGCCACCAGGACGTCGCGGTGGGCCGGCGGGGTGGTCGCGTCCTGCAGCAGCGAGCGCTTCTTGGCGTCACTCAGGCGCAACAGCTTGCCGATGCGTTCGATGACGTCGCCGATCTCGGCCTGGCGGGTCAGCTTGTCGCGCGACGCGCTGGCGACTTCGGGACGCAGCGTGACGTAGAAATTGCGCTTCGAACTGGCAAGCTCGCGGCCATTGCGATCGTAGATCGTGCCGCGGTGCGGCGGCGCCGGCTCGAGCTTGATGCGAACCTCGCGCGCCTTTGTCTCGAATTCCTGCTGGCGGAACAGCTGCAGCTCGGCAAGCCGCGCCGTGAGGCCGAGGAACACCACGCCGCCGCCGGAGAGGAAGATCATCCGGCGCGAGGGGAAAAGGTTTTTCCAGTCTCTACTCATCGTCTGGCTACCCTGATGCTGGCCGGCAGGATCACGAAACGTGCGAGCGGATACAGGATCGCGGTCATGATGAAATCACCCGTCAGCGCTCCACGCGCAAAGCCCGGATGACCGGCAATGCTGCCCGCCAAGCCGAGCGCGAGGCTGACGGCGATGATGCCGCCGATCAGTGCGATGGCTTCTGCGCCGACAACCGGAATGGGAGGCTGGCGATCCCAGGCGATCAGCGCGACGCCATAGGCGCAAAGCAGCGCCAGCGGCCAGGAGCCGATCGGCGCCTCGCCCATGTAATCCATGACAAGGCCGAGCATGATCAGGCAGCCCGCGACCCACACAGAGAGTCCGAACGCGGCAAAGCCGGCTGCGAGCCACAGACCCGCGATCGGCCACCAAACCGTGCCGAGGCCGACGCGCATGCCGAATGCTGTCGTCAGCGCCGCCAGCACGACAAGGATCAGCACCCAGAGACGCCACGCCGTCGTCACTGCGTCCCTCCCTGCCCGGCGGCCGCGCCGCCCGCGGGACGAGCCGGCGGCGGGACTGCAGCGCCACCTGGCGCCGGGGATGGAACAGGCGCGATCGGCGTGACGCTGACGGTGCGCAGCGTCGAGTCGGTATTCCGCTGCACGCCGCCAAGCGGGGGCACCAGATCGGGGTCGGCAAAGTCGGGCGGCGGGACGAGGCGCACGAAATCGATCGGACGGGCCTGCAGCGCAAGATCGAGCACCCACTCCTCGCCGTCTTTCCGCGCGACGCCGACGCGCACGCCGAGCGGCATCTTTCCGTCATCGCCAGAGGTCACCCAGACTTCGCCCGGAATGATCTTGTCCGGCGTCTCCGGCTCGAGCAGGCGCGCGCTCGTACCATTGTCGCCGACCAGAAGTGCGCGGTCGCCCGACTGCGTGCCCATCACCGGGATGCGGCTGGCGAAGTCGGTCAGCATCAGGATGCGCGAGGTGTATTCACCGACCCGCACGACGCGGCCGACCAGGCCGTACTCGTTGATTGCCGCAAACCCTTCGCGCACGCCGTTGGCGGCGCCGGCGTTCGCAATGCGGGAGGCGGCAAAGGGACCGTTCTCCTCGGCCACGACGCGCGCCGTCACCGACTGGCCTTGCGTCTCGCCGACGAGGTCGAGCAGTTTTTCGTAGCGCTCCATGCGAAGCGCCATCGTCTCGGCAAGTTCCTTCCAGCGATGGAGATCGCGGACCTGGGCTTCGAGTTCCGCGATGCGGGCTTCGTCTTGCTGGCTGCCGAAGCCGAACGACCAGCCGGCAAGTCCGGACGCAACGCCTGCGAGACCCGCTATCGTGCCATCCATCGACTTGCGGGACGTTTCGATACCGGAGCGAACAGTGGACGAGGTCTGGATCGCCAGCGCGCCAACCATCGATATGCCAAGGCCAACGACGATCGCGCGCGCGCCGGGGCGCGGCTGTCCGGATCGTCTGTTGCCATACCAGGCCATCTTGGCTCCCGAGGCCCCGGTGTCTTGAGGACACCGCTGTCCCGCGTCTCAGCCCGTGAGGCCTAGACCTCCGGCGCCAGAACGCCCTTCATCTTGTCGAGATTCTCTAGCACTTTCCCAGAGCCGAGCACGACGCATTTCAGCGGGTCCTCGGCCACAGTCACCGGCAGACCGGTGCGCTCGCGCAACACAACGTCGAGGTTCCGCAACAGGGCGCCGCCGCCCGTGAGCACGATGCCCTTGTCGACAATGTCGGCGGCGAGTTCCGGCGGCATCGCCTCAAGCGCCGTCTTGACCGAGTCGACGATCTGCGTGACCGGCTCGGCCAGCGATTTCGCAACCATGGCTTCGGTGATCTCGATTTCCTTGGGCACGCCGTTCATCAGGTCTCGGCCGCGAATGTCGAGCGACATGCCCTTGCCGTTCTCAGGCGCTTTCGCCGTACCGATTTCCTTCTTGATGCGCTCGGCCGACGCTTCGCCGATCAACAGGTTCTCTTCGCGGCGGAGGTAGTTGACGATCGCATCGTCCATCTTGTCGCCGCCGACGCGGACGGAGCGGGAGTAAACCAGACCGCCCAACGACAGCACCGCCACCTCGGTCGTTCCGCCGCCGATATCGACCACCATCGAGCCCGACGGCTCGTCGATCGGGAGGCCCGCGCCGATGGCGGCGGCCATGGGTTCGTAGATCAGGTGCACCTGACGCGCGCCGGCCATCTGGGCTGACTGCTGGATCGCGCGACGTTCGACCGGGGTCGCGCCGGCGGGGACGCAGATAATGATGACCGGGGCAATGAAGGAGCGGCGGACCTGCACCTTCTGGATGAAGCGCTTGATCATCTCCTCGGCGACTTCGAAGTCGGCGATGACGCCGTCCCGCATTGGACGCACCGCTTCCATGTAGATCGGGGTCTTGCCAAGCATCAGCTTGGCTTCCTTGCCGACGGCGTGGACGACCTTGCGGCCGTTCTGGTTCACATACGCAACGACGGATGGCTCATCGAGCTGGACGCCGTGGCCCTTCACATAGACCAGCGTGTTCGCCGTACCCAGGTCGATCGCCATGTCGGTCGACATGAGGCTGAACAGTTTGCCGAACATGGGCACGGGGCTCCGGGTGCGCGACTCACCTCGCGCGGATTCTAATTGCTCCCCTTAACCTGTCTCGCGTTTCGGAATCCCTAACGCAATAGCGCACTGCCAATAATGGTCGCGACAGGCGGAACGCCGCGTTTCGCACGGATTCCGGGCGCCGGTTGAAGCGGCCCATTCGTCCGAATCCGGAGATTCGCTCAGGGCGATGCTCGAAGGCTGGGCGCTGCACACGGCACGCTACGTTCCGCAGGGCGAATTCCGTATCTTTGGTGACGCCTCTTGCCAGCAGTCTCACGGCGCCGCCATTGGGGGCGGACTTATGAGAATCCCTGAACGCCTCCCCTCGCCCAGATGACCGAAACAGCTACCGATGGCGCCGCAGACAGGCCCCCGGAGGGAAGGTTCGCCGCCTTCCGGCACCGGTCGTTCGTGCTGTATTTCCTGGCCCGGGTTTTCACGACCTTCGGGGCCCAGATCCTCTCGGTCGCCGTCATCTGGCACATCTACGCCCTGACCAAATCGGCCCTCTTCACCGGGCTCGTCGGCCTCGTTCAGTTCCTGCCCCTCGCACTCCTCGTGCTCGTCACCGGGACGGCCGCCGACCAGTTCGGACGCAGGATGATCATGGGGCTTTCGGTCCTGCTGGCTGCCGCATGCGCCGCCGCCATGGCGCTTCTGACCGGGAGCGGAATGATCACAGCTGTCCTGATGCTGAGCGTCCTTGTCGTCTTCGGGATCGCGCGCGCCTTTCTGGGTCCTGCCTCGTCTTCGCTCGTCGTGTCCCTCGTTCCTGCCCATGACTTCGCAAATGCGGTCACCTGGAACTCGTCCGCCTGGCAGGCGGCGACGATTGTCGGGCCGGCGGCGGGTGGATTGCTGCTGGGACTGGGTGAGCCCGCCTTCGCCAGCTGGCTGGCCGGCAATGGGCAGGCGGGGCTCGGCGCTTTCCTGAACGGGCATGGGCCCGAGATCGCCTACACGATCGCCTTTGTCTTCATGATAATCGGGGCGCTACTGGTCTTTGCGATTCCGAAACCGCCAAAGGCGCCGCCCAAGGAGCGGCCTACGCTTTCCAACATGCTGGACGGGTTCCGCTTCATCTGGAAGCAGAAGATCATTCTCGGCGCGATCTCGCTCGATCTCTTCGCCGTCCTCATGGGAGGCGTGATCGCCCTCCTCCCGATATATGCCGAGGAGATCCTGAAGCTCGGGCCCGAGGGCCTGGGGTGGCTTCGCGCCGCCCCCGGGATCGGGGCAATTGCAACCGCCGCCTTGTTGGCCGCCTTCCCGATCCGCGACCATGCCGGACGGATCATGTTCGCCTGTGTCGCGCTCTTCGGGGCGTTCACCGTGGTCTTCGGGCTTTCGACCGTGGCCTGGCTTTCGATCCTTGCGCTCATCCTGCTGGGCGCTGTGGACATGGTGAGCGTGGTGATCCGCGAGACCCTGCTGCAGTTGTGGACGCCGGATGAGGTTCGTGGGCGGGTGAATGCCGTGAACTCGGTCTTTGTCTCCGCATCGAACGAGCTAGGCGAATTCCGCGCTGGTACGATGGCGCATGTGATCGGCGCCGGGGCGGTTGGCGCTGTTCCGGCCGTGGTGATTGGCGGGGTCGGCGCGATCTTTGTCGCGGGGGCGTGGGCGTGGATGTTTCCCGGCCTGCGGGAGGCGCGGCGGCTGGACGGCAAGGACGTTGAGAATCCAACCTGAAGGAGATGGGGATGGCCTATTGGCTGGTGAAGTCCGAACCGGACGTCTTCTCGTGGGACGACCTCGTGGAGGCCGGAAAAAACGGAACGCCCTGGACTGGGGTTCGCAACCACGGGGCCAAGCTGCACCTGATGGCGATGAAGCCGGGGGAGCGGGTGTTCTACTACCATTCGAACGCCGACAAGGCCGTGGTGGGCATCGGCGAAGTCGTGAAGGCGGCCTATCCCGATCCGACCGCGGAAAGCGGCCCGTGGGTGTCGCCCGACATTCGCGGGCTTGAGCCGCTGAAGAAGCCTGTGACGCTGGCCGCAGCAAAATCCGATCCGGCGCTGAAGGACATGGTGCTGGTCAACAACACGCGCCTGTCCGTGCAGCCCGTGTCAGATGGTGAGTGGAAGCACATCTGCAAGCTGGGCGGCGTCAAAGCCTGATCTCCCTGCTGCACCCGATAGCCTGCACGAACACCGGATCGTGGCTCACCACGATGAGTGCGCCGTCATAGGCGATGAGCGCCTTTTCGATCACCTCGATTGAATCGATGTCGAGGTGGTTGGTGGGCTCGTCCAGCAACAGGAGTTGCGGTGGGGTCGCGCTCGCAAGCAGGATGGACATCGAGAGGCGAAGGCGCTCGCCGCCGGAGAGCGTGCCGACGATCTGGAGGGCTTTCTTGTTGCGGAAGGCGAAGCGGGCGAGCGCGGCGTAGGCTGTGTTGTCGTCCAGCTCCGGGTTTGCGGCGCGCATGTTTTCGAGAAGCGTGCGGCTGTCATCGAGCGTATCGGCGTGCTGGTCCAGCATGGCGATGCGGCCGTCGAGACGGCGGATAGACCCTGACGCCGGCGCGCGCTCGCCCGTGATGAGCTTCAGCAGCGTGGATTTTCCGGCGCCGTTTCCGCCGGCGACATGGATGCGCTCAGGGCCGGTGACCTTGAAGGCGAGCGGACCGAAAAGTAGGCGGCCGCCAGCCTCGGCCGTCACATCCTCGACATGCAGGACGAGTTTCTGCGATGGGAGGTTCACGCTTGGCGCGATGACGTTGAGGGGTACGAGGACCTCGAACCTCGCCTTGGCGTCGTCCAGCGCTTCGGTCGCTCCCGAGAGCTGCCGATCCGCCAGGCGATTGGCCGCGCCTTGCGAGGCTTCGGCGCGTTCCTGCTTGAAGTCGAGCATCATCTTGCTCTGCCCCGCCTTGGCGCGCCCGGCCTTGCCTGCTGCGTCCTTGCGCGCCTTCATCTCGCGCTGGAGTTGCACCTGGTCCTTCACGCGCTTCAGGTCGCTCTCCGCCTTGTCGAGCGCGCCTGCCGCTGCTGCCCGACGCGCCTCGCGCGCTTCGGCGAAGGCTGACCAGCCGCCGCCGAAAACGGTGATGCCGATGGGCGTCAGCTCGACAATGCGATCAACATGCTCAAGCAGGTCACGGTCGTGACTGGCGACGAGGGCTGTTCCGCGCCACTCGTCGATCAGGGCGAGGATGGCCGCCCTGCCCGGGCCATCGAGATTGTTGGTCGGCTCATCGAGCAGGAGGATGTCGGGGGCTTCGAGCCACAGGCGGGCGACCGCGATGCGGGTGCGTTCGCCGCCGCTGAAGCCTCTGATCGTTCGCGAGAGATCTCGCACGGGAAGATCGACCTTCGCCAGCGTTTCGGCGATGCGATGTTCAAGCGTCCAGTCGGCGTCGGCCATGTCGTCTTCCGTGCCGTCGCCGCGGGCCAGGCGCTCAAGACGTGCGAGACCGGAAGCTACGCCGAGAGCTTCGGCGAGCGTGATCGTGTCGTCGGGCCAACGCTGGGCGAGTTCGCCGACGCGGCCGGCGATGGTGATGGATCCCGATGCGGGCTCGCCGCGACCGGCGATCAGCGACAGGAGCGTGGACTTGCCCGAACCGTTGCGGCCGACAAGGCCGACACGTTCGGGCCCGATGGCGAGGGTGAGGTCTTCGAACAGCGTGCGGTCGCCCGGCGTTTTGGCGGCGACGCGGTCTAGTGTGATCGAGGGAAACATGAGGACACGGAAGCTCGAGGGAAACGACGCGCGGGATCAGGCGGGTTTCGCGAGCTTCATCTGTGTTGCCTCCAAGAATGCGCGGTATGTGGTTCAGGCGGGTATGGATGTCAACGTTGCGGGAAGTCTCTGGGCCGACGGGGCAAAGCCCTCTCGGTCCAGAGATTGACTCAGGCCGCCGCACCGGTCGCCTTCGCCCTGCGCACGTCCAGCTTGTTCAGCGCGTGGATGTAGGCCCGGGCGGACGCGACCAGCGTGTCAGGGTCGCTCGCCTTGCCGGTGGCGACGAGGCCTTGTTCAGCGAGGCGGACGGAGACGGTGGCTTGTGCGTCAGTGCCTTCGGTGACGGCGCTGACCTGGTAGAGTTCGAGCACGGCGGTGTGCGGGCACAGCTGTCGGATGCCGTTGAAGACGGCGTCGACGGGGCCGTTGCCGGTGGCGGTTGTCGCGCGCGGTTCGCCATCGATGATGAGTTCGATCTCCGAGGTCTGCGGGCCGTCCGTGCCGGCGACGACTTTCAGGCGCTTCAGCGTAATGCGCTCCTGCTTGCCGGACATCTGTTCGTCGACGAGGGCGATGATGTCTTCGTCGAAGACGTGCTTCTTCTTGTCGGCCAGATCCTTGAAGCGCTTGAAGGCGTCATTGAGGGCGGTGGGCTCGAGGACGTAGCCAAGCATTTCCAGCTTGTCGCGGAAGGCGTTGCGGCCGGAGAGCTTGCCCATGATCAGCGAGGTGGAGGGCACGCCGACATCTTCCGGCTGCATGATCTCGTAGGTCTCGCGGTTCTTCAGCATGCCATCCTGGTGGATGCCGCTTTCATGCGCGAAGGCGTTCTTGCCGACGATCGCCTTGTTGTACTGGACCGGGAAGCCGGTGATGGACGAGACCATCTTGGAGGCGCGCGAGAGTTTCGGCGTCACCACCTCGGTGTAATACGGCATCGAGTCGCCACGCACCTTCAGCGCCATGACGCATTCTTCCAGCGCGGCATTGCCGGCGCGTTCACCCATGCCGTTGATGGCGCATTCGATCTGGCGTGCGCCGTTGATGACGCCGGCCAGCGAGTTGGCGACGGCAAGGCCGAGGTCGTTGTGGCAGTGGGTGGACCAGGTCACCTTGTCGGAATTCGGGATGTTCTCGATCAGGCGGCGGATCAGCGCGCCGTATTCGGCGGGGTGCGAATAGCCAACCGTGTCGGGCACGTTGATGACGGTCGCGCCGGA
>CAIKXW010000071.1 GCA_903831485.1 uncultured Alphaproteobacteria bacterium
GAAGCAGTAGCCGCGCGCGTATGACAGATGAGTTTTCGGGATAGAGTCTTCGCCCCGCTGTGTGCAAGCTGCATGTTGGCGACGGGGTATGTTGCGGCGTCGGTGCTGAATCTGGCAACAGCGGGTAACGCCGGAACTCTTGGCGGGCCGCCGCACTACCTGATACCCTCGATATTCATCGGCTGCGGCTTGGGATTTTTTCTGGCTGGCCTGATCGCCTATGCTACACGCTCGCTCGGCGACATCACGTTCTTGCTGATCTCGCTAGCGGCGTTCGGGCTTATGCTTTTGACAGTTTCTCTGGGGTCATGGTTTGTTGCGTGAAGAGAGTGAGCGAGGGAGTGGGTCCGTCGCGGGCCCATGTCATTCGCTCGATGCCCGCCCATGAAACAACTGCGCGGATATTTCGGGGTCGGGATTGAGGGCCTCTCCAAGCCGATGAATCTCGGCGCGCTGCAGCGCACCGCGCATGCCTTCGGCGCCGCCTTCACCTTCACGGTGTCAGCCGCGCCAAAAATCCGCGTCATGCACAATGCCGACACGTCGAAGTCAGACCTGCACGTGCCATGGTATCTGTGGAATTCCATCGAGGAGATGCAGCTCCCGAAAGGCTGCGTGCTGGTCGGCATCGAACTGACGGATGCCGCCGTCGACCTGCCGGCCTTCCGCCACCCGATCCGCGCAGCCTATGTGCTGGGCGGGGAGGCGAGGGACCTGTCGCCTGAGATGCAGGCGCGCTGCGCCCACATCGTGAAAATCCCCACGCGCTTCTGCATCAATGTCGGCCTTGCCGGCGCGCTGGTGATGTACGACCGCGTGCTCTCCATGGGCGGCTGGCCCCGCCGCCCGGTTCACTCCGGCGTGTCGGGTGAAGGTGAATAGTCACGCGTATAGCGCTGCTGCGTATCGCGCAGGCCAATGCCGACATGCGCCAGCAACAGTCCCGCAATCACCCCCACCGCTAGCGCGGCGGCTGCAGGCGCATCCTCGCGCTCGAAGCCCGACGCCAGCAGGAACGCCAGCATCGCGCCAAGGCCAACCGCCACCACCAGCCCTACCGTCCGCGTCACCGCCCCCGTGACATGCGCGATGGGCGCCGCCCGATGCCAGTGGCCATGGACCAGCCTGCCGCCGAGCATCGCCACGACGCCAGCCGCAGGCCAGGTCCATCCGCCCAGCAACCGCATTATGAGGGTAAGCATGTCAGTCCCGGCACGCACGTCGCTGGCTGCAGCAAGCGTCGCCATCGCTGCCGCCCCGGCGAGGACGCCGGCGCCGCCAAACATGATCGATGCGCCCGATGCGCGCCGCCATGCCACGTGGTAACCCTCCCGCCCCGACAAGCTGATGTAAAGCTGACAAGCAGGCGGCGCGCCGCATCGCGGGACAATTAACGCCCGTCAGCCAACACTTGCCGGAACGCGATTTTCGCCCCGATTTGACGCAGAAATCGCTGGAAACAGCGGGTTCGATGAAATTGCGCCGACCCGCTTAAACAGGTTTTCAACCGCGCGTGCCAGATTGGGCCGTAACAGGAAGGCCGCTCAGAGCCTTCCGTCTACGGATGATGGTGTGGTTATGGCGAAGACGGTTCTGGTCGTCGATGACGATCCTACCCAGCGTCGTTTGATGCAGGCTGCGGCCGAGAAGCAGGGCTTCCGCGCCCGCGTCGTCGAGAACGGCGAGCGCGCTCTGGAAGAGGCCAGCGATGTCCGCAACGGCGTCGATGTGGTCCTCCTCGATCTCGTCATGCCGGGCCTTTCCGGCATGGAGACGCTCGAGCGCCTGATCGAGCGCCGCCCCGATCTCCCCGTCATCGTCGTCACCGCCACCGGCGGTATCGACACCGTGGTGCAGGCCATGCGCGCAGGCGCAGTCGACTTCTTCGTGAAGCCCGCCAGCCCCGAACGCATCGCCATCTCCATCCGCAATGCGCTCAAGCTGTCGGACCTGCGCGGCGAAGTGAAACGACTGACGAAGAAAAACGAAGGCCGCATGGGCTTCGACGACATGATCGCGGGCGCGCCGCTGATGCGCCAGGTCGTTCGCCTCGGCCAGCGCGCCGCCGCCTCATCCATCCCGATCCTGATCCTAGGTGAATCCGGCGTCGGCAAGGAAGTCATCGCCCGCTGTATCCAGGGCGCGTCCGAACGCGCCGGCAAGCCCTTCATCTCGGTCAACTGCGGCGCGATCCCGGAAAACCTGGTCGAGTCGATCCTGTTCGGCCACGAGAAGGGTTCGTTCACCGGCGCCACCGACAAGAAGCTCGGCAAGTTCGTCGAAGCCGATGGCGGTACGCTGTTCCTCGACGAAGTCGGCGAACTTCCGCTCGACATGCAGGTGAAACTGCTGCGCGTCCTGCAGGAAAGCGAAGTCGACGCCGTCGGCTCACGCCGTCCCACCAAGGTCGACGTGCGCATCATCTCTGCCACCA
>CAIKXW010000072.1 GCA_903831485.1 uncultured Alphaproteobacteria bacterium
CGTCGACGTAACCATGAAGTTGCCAAGCGGCGAGTAGCCGAGGCCGGACGCAAGGTTCACTTCGCCGCTAAAGCCGAAGGACTCGCACCGGCGACCCGTAAGCGCATCCACAGCGATCAAGCGAGCGTCCACGGTTCCGGTGACAATGCGCTTGGCGCATTCGCCTGCATAGGTGGCGGGCGCCTCGTGATAGCCAACGCCGCGGCATGTCTTGGCGAAGGTCGAGCCGTTTGCCAGACCGCCGGGCACATTCGTCTTGGTGTCGTGGCGCCAGCGTTCTTCGCCGGTATCGGAATCGACCGCGATCAGCGTGTTGCCCGCCGTGCAGATATAGACGAGCCCGTTGGCCATCTGTGGCGTCTGCTTGAAATCGTATGCGACGCCGGTGCGGAATTCCCAGGCTTTCTCGAGCTTGGCGACATTGCCGACATTGATCTGGTCGATCTGCGCGAATCGCTGACCGCCCGGCACGCCGCCATAGTGGCGCCAGTCGGTGACGGCAGGCCCGGCGGCAACCTCATTCTTCGTGCCATCCGCGACAGGGTAGCCCTGGAAAGCCGCGACAGCGAGCAGCAGGGCCGCCGCCAGGCTGGCAAAGCCGGGCCAGCGACCGCCTGCATAGACGGGCTGCTTCTCGCCCTGCTTCATCGCATTCCGGTACCACGGCGCGATGAACCAGAGTCCCAGCACGATCCAGCCATCAAGGCGCGGCAGCAGGGCGAGGAAATCGAGCCCCGTTTCCATGAACGCCCAGATGATCGTGCCGATCGTGATGACTGCAAACACTGTCGCCGACAGCGAATTGCGAAGGATCAGCAACGCCGCGACCATCGCCAGCGCGATTCCGATCATCAGGAAGTAGAAATCTCCGCCGAGCGAGAGAAGGATCCCGCCGTACCAGATGTTGTAGGCGGCAATCACACCCAGCAGGGCCGCAAACGCGCTGTTGAGCCCGAGTTGCAGCGCCAGCGCCTCATTCCGGCGGATCATGAGCACGGCATGCGCCGCAGCGCCCACAAACGCGATCGCAGTGACGAAGTAGAACATCGCCGCAGCGAACATGCCGGAGTTCACCAGTGGCGGCAGCGGGTTCGGATCAAATGGCGACGGCGGTGGCGCCGGAGGGTTAAGCGCCGCAACGCCTCCCCAGATCGCGATGATTGCAACAATGCCGTAAACGGCCGCAAACGCCCATGGGGCGACCCGCGAAGCCATGCTCTCCTCCCGTGTAGACCTTGTGCCCTCGCCCAACCCCGGCGGGACCGGCCCTTTGCGTCAACCTAGCGCCTTGGAACCCGGAGTGCAAAGCCGGTTCGTGGCGCGGCAAACGGCCCTTCTCTCGGGGGCATGGGTCACAGAAGCGTGTACGGGGCGCGGTTTGCGCGTGTCAGGCGAACGGCCTCATCGGCTCAGCCTTGTGTTCGGCAAAGACGGTCTCATCGTCCGCCTCCACCAGCCGCACCTCATACCCCCACAGGTCGGCAAGATGCTGAAGAACGCGGTCAGTGTCCTTCTCTTCCAGCGTCACCCCGTCCATCACATTGTGGCGCAGCTCCAGCCGCCTGTCGCCGGCGAGGTCGACGTCGACCACCTGGATATCCGGATCGGTGCGCGCGACGTCGTACTTCCGTGCGAGCGCCCTGCGCACCTCGCGATAGCCACGCTCGTCATGGATGGCGGCGACCTCCATCTCGTCCTCGTTGTGGTCGTCAACGATGTGGAACAGGCCCATCTTCCGGATCAGGTGGGGCGAAAGATACTGCGAGATGACGCTCTCGTCCCGGAAGTTGGCCCATACCATCTTCAGCGTCTCGTAGGCCTCGCCATTCCCAGCGATGTCCGGGAACCACGAACGGTCCTCGTCAGTCGGCGTCAGCGAGATGCGTTCGATGTCCTGCATCATGGCAAAGCCGAGCGCGTAGGGGTTGATCCCGGAATAGCGGCGATCGTCGAACTCAGGCTGCATCACCACGCTGGTGTGGGAGTGCAGGAATTCGAGATACGATCCGTCGCTGATCTGACCCTTCTCATGCAGGCGCGTCATGATGCGATGGTGCGTCCACGTCGCGCAGCCCTCGTTCATCATCTTGGTCTGGCGCTGCGGATAGAAATACTGCGCGATCAGCCGGATGATGCGCAGGATCTCGCGCTGCCAGCCCTGCAGGCGCGGCGCGGTCTTCTCGAGGAAGTAGAGGATGTTTTCCTCTGGCAGTTTCAGGATGGCCTTGCGGCGTTCCTCATCCAGCTTCTTCTTGGTCGCCGGCTTCTTGCCCTTTGCCTGGGGCACGGTGCGCCAGAGATCGTTGAACAGCGACTCGCCATGCGCCCTCCGCTCCTTCTCGCGCCGCTCTTCGGTCGCGAGGTCCATCGAGCGCTTGCCGGGATAGCGGTGGATGCCGTGGCTCTGCAGCGCATGCGCCGCATCGATCAACCTCTCCACGGCCTCAACGCCATAGCGCTCCTCACACTTGGCGATGTAGGCCTTGGCGAACGAAAGGTAGTCCGCGATGCCGCTCGCATCCGTCCACTGCCGGAACACATAGTTGTTCTTGAAGAAGTGGTTGTGCCCCATCGCGGCGTGCGCCAGCACCAGCGTCTGCATCGTCGCGGAATTCTCTTCCATTATGTAGCAGATGCAGGGGTCCGAATTGATGACAATCTCGTACGCGAGGCCCTGATAGCCCTTGTTGTACATCATCTGGTTGCGGGCGAAGTCCTTCCCGAAACTCCAGTGCTTGTAGAACAGCGGCATGCCGACACTGGAGTAGGCATCCAGCATCTGCTCGGACGTGATCACCTCGATCTGCGTGCGATAGGTGTCGAGCCCAAGCTCGCCCTCGCCGATCTCACGCACGGCGTCGAAGATCCGGCCCAGCGTCTCGAAATTCCAGTCGGGCCCGTTGAACAGCAGGCTGGACGGTGCGGGTTCGGGCCTGGTTACAAGCCGCGACTTCTTCTTGCGTGTCAGGACTGCGTCGTCGCTCATCTCAAGCCTCCGCCTCCGCCTCTGCCCCGGTCCCGCCTGCACCCTCTTTCGCGAAGAGCTCGCGGAAGACGGGATAGATATCGCGGCGATGGCTTACCTTGCGCATCGCCATGCGCTCGTCCGACGCCACCACCGGCTCGTAGGCGCGCCACAGCGAAGACGCCTCGCCGCCGCCATCCTCCCGCGCATGCCCGACTTCGATATAGGCGTAGTACTGGCAAAGCGGCAGGATGGCGGACTTCAGCAGGTTGATCGTGTTGAGGTTGTCCATCGGCAGGTTGTCGCCGTCGCTCGCCTGCGCCGCATAGATGTTCCACTGGTTGGCCGGGAAGCGGTCCTGGACGATACGCGCCATCTCCTCCAGCGCCGTCGACACCACCGTGCCGCCGCTCTCGCGCGCATGGAAGAATGTCTCCTCGTCCACTTCCTTCGCTTCATGCGTATGGCGAATGAAGACAACGTCGACGCACTTGTAGCGCCGCTTCAGGAACAGGTAGAGCAGTGAGTAGAACCGCTTGGCGAGGTCCTTCATGTGCTCGTCCATCGAGCCGGACACGTCCATCAGGCAGAACATCACGGCGCGAGCGACAGGCCGCGGAATCTGTTCGTACCGCCGATAGCGCACATCCAGCGGATCGATGAACGGCACCATGCGCATGCGCGTGCGCTTGCGCTCCAGGTCGGCGCGCAAGGCGGTGGCCTTGTCTTCCTGGCCTTCAAGACCATCCAGCCGCGCGATCTCGGCTTCCATCGCGGCGATGTCCTGCGGCCGCGGCCGGCCGAGCGCTGTGCGCCGCGACAGCGAGTTTCGCATGGTGCGCGACACTGACAATGAGGATGGTGGTCCCGCCGAACGAAAACCTGCGCGCACAGGTTTCGTCTCCTCCACGCCCAGCACCTGCCGCTTGGCAAGGTCGGGAAGCTCGAGGTCCTCCAGAAACAGGTCGAGGAACTCCTCGTCCGACAGCGCAAAGCGGAAATCATCCTCGCCCTCGCCATCGGCGGAAGCGCCGCCACCCCCGCCCTCGTCGTCGGGCCGCTGGATGCCATCCCCGCGCACATACTTCTTGTTGCCGGGCAGCACATACTCACGCTTGCCCCCCTGACGTCCCCGCCGCAGCACCGGTTCGCGTACGCCATCGGCCGGCACCACGATGTCGCCGCCCTTGTCGATATCCTTGATCGACCGGTTGCCCGAAGCCTCGCGCACCGCACGCCTTACCAGCGCACGCGCCCGCCTGATGAATCGCTGGCGGTTCGCCAGCGACTTGCCTCCCGGGTCCCGACGTCTGTCGATGATGTTCATGCCCAGATCCTGGCTGTGGCCCTAGCTGGTCTGCTTGACCCTCATGTACCACTCGACCAGCCTGCGCACCTGCCGCTCGGTGTACCCGCGCTCAACCATCCGCTGCACGAACTCGTCGTGCTTCTTCTCGCTCTCCGAGTCCTTCTTGGACCCGAACGAGATCACGGGCAGCAGATCCTCCACCTGGCTGAACATCCGCCGCTCGATGACTTCGCGGATCTTCTCGTACGACGTCCAGCTCGGATTGCGGCCCTTGTTGTTGGCGCGCTGGCGAAGCGTGAACTTCACCACTTCGTTCCGGAAGTCCTTCGGGTTCGCAATTCCAGCCGGCTTCTCGATCTTCGACAGTTCCTGATTCAGCAGCTCGCGATCCAGCATCTGGCCCGTGTCGGGGTCCTTGAAATCCTGATCCTCGATCCACGCGTCGGCATAGTCGACATAGCGGTCGAACAGGTTCTGGCCGTAGTCGTGATAGCTCTCCAGATACGCCTTCTGGATTTCGTGGCCGATGAACTCCGCATAGCGCGGCGCCAGGTCGGCCTTGATGAATTCCAGATATGCGCCCTCGGTATCGTCAGGGAACTGCTCGCGCTTGATCGCCTGCTCCAGCACGTACATCAGATGAACCGGATCGGCTGCGACCTCTTCCGTGTCGTGGTTGAACGTCGCCGACAGCGCCTTGAAGGCGAAGCGGGTGGAGATGCCCTCCATCCCCTCGTCCACTCCTGCCGCGTCCTTGTACTCCTGCAGCGTACGGGCCCTGGGATCGACCTCCTTGAGACTTTCCCCGTCATACACCCGCATTTTCGCGAAGAGGTTGGAGTTCTCGTGGGGCTTTAGGCGCGACAGCACCGAGAACCGCGCCAGCATCTCCAGCGTGCCCGGCGCCAGCGGCGCTTCCGCCAGCTCCGACCCACGCACAAGCTTGTCGTAGATCTTCGTCTCTTCCGTCACCCGCAGCGCATACGGCACCTTGATGACGTAGATACGGTCGATGAAGGCCTCGTTGGTCTTGTTGTTCTTGAAGGCGCGCCACTCGCTCTCGTTCGAGTGCGCCATCACGATACCAGTGAACGGGATCGCCCCGATGTTCTCGGACCCGACATAGTTCCCCTCCTGCGTCGCCGTCAGCAGGGGGTGCAGCATCTTGATCGGCGCCTTGAACATCTCGACGAACTCGAGAACGCCCTGGTTCGCGCGGTTGAGGCCGCCCGAATAGGAGTAGGCATCCGGGTCGTTCTGGGAGTGCATCTCCAGCTTTCGGATGTCGATCTTGCCGACGAGCGAGGAGACGTCCTGGTTGTTCTCGTCACCCGGCTCCACCTTCGCGACGCCGATCTGGCGAAGGCGCGACGGCTTCACCTTCGCGACCCGGAACTTCGTGATGTCGCCGCCGAACTCGTCCAGCCGCTTCAGCGCCCACGGGCTCATCAGCCCGGTGAGCCGCCGGCGCGGTATGTTGTAGGCCTTGAACAGCGTCTCAGCCTGGGTGTCTGGATCAAACAGCGCCAGCGGGCTCTCGAAAACTGGCGAGAGATCATTCCCCGCCTTCAGTACAAAGATGTACTGGTCCTCGATCAGCGCCTTGATGCGCTCGGCCAGCGACGACTTGCCACCGCCGACGGGCCCGAGCAGGTAAAGCACCTGCTTGCGTTCCTCGAGCCCCTGCGCGCCTTGCCGGAAGAAGGCCACGATCCGCTCGATCGTCTCCTCCATCCCGTAGAACTCGGAGAAGCGCGGATAGACGCGGATGGTGCGGTTCGAGTGAATGCGTCCAAGCCGCGAGTCCCGCGACGTGTCGATCATCTCGGGTTCGCCGATGGCGGCAAGCAGCCGCTCGTGTGGACCTGCATACATCAGCGGGTCCTGTCTGCACCCCTCCAGATACTCCTGGATCGTCATCACCGTCTCGCGACGGGTCTCGAAGGCCTTGGTGTAGCTATCGAACAGATCGCGCGACATCATCGCTCCCATCTCTGCCCTCTCGGGCGCCAGAGGCACGTACTGGGCTCGCCGGCAACTCGCAGTGCGAGCCGTGCAGTCCCTCGTAAGCTGCACCCTGTCGGGAGTAGCGCGCCCTGCCTCGTAGCGCGTGCTGCGGGCGCGACCCTGAGTGGTGCGATGAGGAACTGTCTCCTCAAATGTCGGCGCCGCGGAGAAGAAATTGAAGAGGGGGCTCTGCAATCCACCCCGGCGCGTGAGTCAGGATCATAGACGAATCTCGAAGTTGAACCAGCGCTTGCAACATTTGAACGAGCTGCTTTTCCCTTCCGTCGCCTGCGTGGTGCATTGGCAACAACAGGTGCGGTTTGAACGTGCAGTGCGGCCTTCGCGACGCCTTTGCCTTGGGCATCGCCGCCACAATTCGCCGTGAGAGGTCGATCATGCCCCGACGCACGGCATGGCGCCGCTCATCACCCGCCCATGCCGCAGGCCCGCCGGGTCTGGCGCTCAACATGTGTGAGTGCTGACTGCGGCACCTCAGGCGCCCGCAGCACTGGACAAGCCGGAAGCTGGCATTAGCCTCGCCGGATCAGAGTTCGGGGGAGTTGTAATCGTGAGACTAACGCGTGCGCTCGCCCTGTCGCTGACAGCACTGGTGATTTCGCCAACCTCGCCTGCAGTCGCTCAGAGCTCCGACTGGCTTGCCCGTTGCCGGCTCCAGCTGGCCGACGAAAGCAAACCGGAATCGGGCAAGTACTTTTTCCAGTCGCGTGGCAAGGTGGTTGGCGCGGAAGCCAGAGCGCAGCTGGATTACGGCAGCGGGGTGTCGGCTCGCGCAGTCGTATACCCTACGGACGCGGTGGATCTGCTGAATCCCTATTCAAACGTTTCGTTCAGCGTGAGTTACTTCATTCCCGGCGACGGGAAGGGCAAGCCAGCGGTCGGCGCCGTCAGCTTCCGAGCCATAGGCGCCAACTTCGCCACGATTGCTGGTGCACCAATCACGATGAAGCTGACAATTGATGGGACAAGTTTTGGCCCCTTCGAGCCCGCTCCCGTCAGCTCGGGCATGTATTCCGTCTGGCTCGATACGGCGGAAACCGACGGCGACGGCAAGGCGCCCAGATTGGGCGCAGCCGATTTCGCCAGGCTCGCGAAGGCGGTCGACTCAATGACCACTGTGGAGGTCGCACTCGTTCGTGACGGAACCGAGATCGCGCGCGGCGCCATTTCAACACCGCAGGCAGCTTCGTGGCGTGATGGCCTGGGCGCATGGGCTGCAAGAATGAACCCGGGCGTCGGCGCAGCCACATCCTGCCCCGGCGGGGACATCCTGAACTGACGCCTTACGCGTCCCGTTACAGCAACCGCAGCAGCACCGTCTCGCCGCGGCTCAACCCCGCTGGTACTTCAGCAGCAGCCTAATCGCGGCCAGGCGTCTTTCCTGAATGAACTGTGCGATTTAGTGGTGACGCCGCCCGGCGCGCTGAAAGCTCCAGACCTGGTGGTCGAGCTCATCGACTTCGCCGGTCCACGTCAGTTCGGAATCCGCATGCATCGTGTTATCGGGCGCGTCCGCATCGGGAGCCTTCGGTCCCCAACCGTCGAAATTGTGTGGAAGCCCATCTAGCCACGACGGCGCCTGCTGCTCAGCAATATGAGCTGCGTGAAGTTTGGGGTCATGATCAAGCGAGTTCGTACGGTCGGCATCGGCCATGGCGCGCTCCTGTAAGTTGCTTCGGGGCTTGCGCGATAACGCGTGAAACCGGTTTCGGTTACAGAACGTCAGGCAGGGCCTCCGGACGCCCCCGTCCGGGCCCGCGTTGTAAACTGTCGGGCTTGCATCTCTGTACGCAACCGAACCCGCGATGCCGCGTTGGCGTTCGACAGCGAGCCCCGATGGCCATGGGCGTCGTGCTGCCTTTGCCGGCGAGCACCACCTTACCAGGGTTCGACTTTCACCTGATGCACCACGTAGAAGTCCGCGATGAAGCCGGCGTCGAGCTTGACGATCTGCACGCCGCCAGGCGCCACGCCGTGAAGCTGATCGCGGAGGTCCTTTGCAACGAACCGGAGCAGATCTGGAAATCCGGCGTCTACCGCGTCACCATAGCAAACGAGCGCGACTTGCTGCTCCTTTCGGTCGAGATGATTGCACAGTCAGCGCCGCCCTGTGGCAAACGCGGCTGAGGACAGAATAGCAGCGGCCGCTGGCGATCCCGGCAGGACTTGAACCTGCAACCACCCGCTTAGAAGGCGGGTGCTCTATCCAGTTGAGCTACGGGATCAGGCGCAGCCTGCGCGTCTTAGTTGGGTTCACGGCCGGATGGTAGGGCGCCCGGGAATCAATGCGTCCAGGGCTTGCGGCGGCCGGCGGCGAAATTGTCGGCATAGGCCTTGATCACGCGTCTGGCCTCCCGCGCCTCGGTGACCTGAAAGGGGATGCCCTCCAGCCGCGCAAACGCGATCGCTTCCTCACGCGTGGCGAACGTCATACGGAGCTGCGTATTGGTGTCGGCGTTGGAAATCCAGCCCATCAGCGGGTCCACCGTGCGCGGCGTCTCGCTGTCGAATTCCAGCAGCCAGTCCTGCGACTTGGCCGTGCCGGACTGCATGGCGTTGCGGGCGGGGCGATAGATTTTCGCAAGCATGGGCGGCGACTCCGTAATCTGGCCCATCTGCCCGCAAAACCGTGAAAATTCAACTGCGCAGAACCGCGCGCTCGCGTCTCAGCCGGGATCCCCCCGGAGGCTGAGGATGTACTCCGCCAGGTCCGAGATTTCTGCATCACCAAAGATGTAGTCCGGCATGACCGGGTGCGAGTCCCGCATGGCTGCAGCGAGGCTTTCAGGGGTGGATTGGGTCCGCGCGGCCAGTTCACGGAATTTGGGGGCCCCAATCTCCATCACGGGCGGCGCTCCCATCCCGACATCGTGACAGCGCGAGCACACCTGCCCCGCCACAGCCGCCCCACGATACGCGGCTGGACCGCCTTGCGCGGGCTGCGCCGCAACAGGCGTCTCCACTTTCGGCGATTCCACAGAGGCCGGCGGACTGCACCCGGCAAGCCCCAGGACGCCGACTGTCGCCAGCATAAGAAAACCGGTGCGCATCATCGTGGAGGCCTCCTGCACGCCCCCCCCTTGCTGGACCGAAATCTGGGCCGGCGACGACAACATGGGCTTGATCCTCATCAAGCCGCGAGCCGCGCTCTGGCCTCAGCAACGACAAGCGCTGGGAGGCCAGGTAGTTCCCCCGCGGTGAAAGCAGCCACCGGCTGGCGCGGCGCCGTCGAGACCAGCACGTCGAAGTCCGTCCCGCCGTGCATCCCATCTCCAAGGAACAGGCCCACCGCCGACCACGGCGCTTCAACAGCAGCTACCACGTCCTGCGCGAACGGCGCCTCCTCGAGAAAGGCCACCTCGATACGGCCATAGCGAGCCTGCATCTGTTGCGCGACGATCCGCGCGCACGCTGCCGATCGCCCGGTTTGCTTCGAGCCATGCGCCAGCAGCACTACCCGCGGGTCCGCCGCATGGCTTATCGTGCGGAGCGCGAGATTGTCCGCCAGCAACGGCGCAAAGCCGCGCCACATCGCCATCGGCGGCGCTAGCGTACGATGGGGGCCCGCCAGGAACGGTTTCAACCGCTTCTCGAAAAAAAAGCCGTCCGAGAACAGCAGCGGCAGCACGATCAGCCTGCGCCCCCCGCAAGCCTCGACAGCCCGCTCGACCACACCCTCGACATTGACGAGAACCGAACCGACATCAGCCTCCGGCAGCGCCTGCCCCGCCCGCTCAACAATGCCGGCGAGCCGCGCATTGTTCGCGGCTCCGCCGCGCTCACCATGCGCCGCCAGCAGGATCACGGGCCGGTCAGTCATTTGTTTCTCGGAAACGACGGCATGCCAGACCGAAGCCCACGGCCTGGCGGGCGAAGATTGGTCGGAGTGGCTGGATTCGAACCAACGACCCTCTGCTCCCAAAGCAGATGCGCTACCAGACTGCGCCACACTCCGATCAGGCGGGGCTTATACCCGAAACATGGCGGAACGGAAGCGAAGCTCTGATGTCGCGCTATTTGCCCCGCAAAAAGGTCTCTGCAATGCGCAATCGACCCGTATTTAGCTCTTTCGTTAATTAACGTCTTCGTTAAATGAAGGCGATGGACACACTCTCCCAGACGCTCTCCGCACTCGCCGACCCCACGCGGCGGGCCATCCTCGCCCGCCTCAGCCAGGGCGAGGCGACCGTCAATGAACTGGCCGAGCCATTCGATATCTCCCTTCCTGCAATCTCCCGTCATCTGAAGGTGCTGGAAACGGCAGGCCTGATCTCACGCGGACGCGAGGCGCAGTGGCGCCCCTGCCATCTGGAGGCCGCCCCGCTCAAACAGGTCGATGGCTGGCTCTCGCGATACCGGAAGTTCTGGGAGGGCTCCTTCGATCGCATGGACGTCTACCTCGCGCAGATCCAGAAGCCGCCGTCCCCGCCTCCACCGCCCCGCAGGAAAGGAAGCGCCAATGACCGCAAGCGCTGAAGGCTTCCGCGACGACGAACTCCTGATCTCTCGCACCTTCGACGCCCACATCGCCCTCGTCTTCCGCCTCTGGGAGTATCGCGATCACGTGATCCGCTGGTGGGGTCCGGAGAAATTCACCTGCACCGCTCTCGATTGGGAACTGACGCCTGGCCGCCGCTGGCATTCCACCATGGCCGCGAAGGACTGGGGCATGACTGGCATGGGCGGCGTCATCCGCGAGGTCGAGCGCAACAAGCGCATCGTCTTCACGTTCAAATGGGATCGCGACGGAGAGAACCCCGTCGACACGCTGATCACTGTCACCTTCGAGGAGCGTAATGGTCAGACCATCGAGTCCTTCCACCAGACCCCGTTCGTCAGCGTCGCAGCTCGCGACAGCCACATCGGCGGATGGAACTCGCTCATCAACAAGCAACAGCTCTACGTCGAGAACATGGCGATTGCGGAGCGCGCGGCCGGACACAAGGAGGCACAGCGTTGATCACGCTGACCACATACAAATGGGTTCCCGATTTCGCTGCGCCGCTGATGCGCGCCTTCCGCGTCCGCTGGGCGCTGGAAGAAGCCGGCATCCCTTACAAGGTGCGCCACGTCTCCCTCGGGCCGGAACAGAAATCGCCTGAACAGGAGCCCCCCCGAACCCGCCCTACTTCACTGCACGCAGCAACCTGAACACACCGGTTCCGCGAGCACGCACTTCGCCATCAACCAGGATCATGCAGTCCGTCTGTGCGACCTCTTCATCGTGCCCGACGAGACGCCCGTGCGCCGTCAGCCAGTCGCCCTTACGCACCGGATCGAAATACTCCATCCCCATCCGAAGCGTCACTGTCCTGCGGTTCAGCTTGAACACCGCCGCACGCGCCATCGCGCTGTCGCAGATCGTTGCGATCATCCCGCCATGCATGAAGCCCATGGTATTGGTGTGAACCAGCTCGACCGTCAGCCCCAGCGTGATCTCGCCCGGTGCGTTCTCGACCGACTGGAACAGCGGCCCGACATGGTTCACGAACGGAGCGCGCAGGACATGAACGAAACCTGGCGGCGCAACAATGTCCGGCTGATCAGCCGGCATTGCCGAACGCCCTGTGCCTCACCTTGTCGCCTGTCTTGAGGCCGAGCGCTGCAACTTGCCCCGCTGGAATTTCCAGCACCGCCGCGGAGCCAAGCCCGACCCACAGCGGCCGCAGGCTTCCCGCGCGCGCATGCTGGATCATGCCAACGATCGTGCCGTCGGGCGCCAGGAACACCACGTCGAGATCGAAGCCGACGCCCTTCATCGTCGGCGACAGGTTCTCGCCCACCTTGCGATAGTCGATCAGCAGCCCTTCACCCGCAGCCAGCGCTGCGCGTCCGGCAAGGCCCGCCACCGCGGTGGGCTTCGTCTCGGCGACATCCACCTTCACGGCGTGCGTCTTCTCGCCGGACACGATAGTCAGTGTCTCCGCCGGCTGGGCCATGGCCGCGGCCGGCAAAACAAGCGCAAGTGCGATGGCGAAAAGGGTGCGTTTCATTCAGCCCGGATAGAACGCCTGCCGCGCGATGCCAAGGGCGTCCACTCCCTCACGGCGGCAGCCTGCAGCTCACGATATGCCGGCCTTTCTGCCCCTTGCCGACAGACGCCAGCAAGGTCTGACCCGGCTGCAGGTCCTCGATCCCGATCTTCCGCACCACCACCATGTGGATGAAGATGTCCTCCGGATCGTCGCGCCGCTGCACGAAGCCATAGCCCTTCGTGCGGTTGAACCACTTCACCAGCACCACTTCCACCGGCCCTTCGGCCTCAGCAACGCCAGCGGCCTCGCCGGCCGACAGTTCGAGCACTTCATTGACCTGGTAACCCCGGTCCCGGGTCGCCACATGGCAGACGATTCGCGCCCCTTCCAGGGCGCTGTCGACGCCGTACTTTCGCATCACCGATATGTGGAGCAGAACGTCTCGCTTCAGCCCGCCGCCGGCCGCGCCCCCCTCGGGAACCACGAATCCATAGCCCTTGGCGGCGTCGAACCACTTCACGCGGCCCTCGACCCTGATCACCTCTTCAGGCGCTGCGTCATTTGTCGGATTTTCAAGCGGCTGCATCCAGCACGGGCTCCCCAGCCCGATGACTGTAGCATGACAAATTCGCGCGGGAAGATGCTTCCCGACGCGATTATGAGGCTGTGATCACGCTGCCGCGATAAGCAGCAACAACACGTTGCACAGGAGCATCAACGCCAACCAGCGCGGTAATCCCGAGCCGAGACAAACCGCTGGCAGTCCCTAGGGGAGTCGAACCCCTCTTCCCTGGTTGAAAACCAGATGTCCTAACCGATAGACGAAGGGACCACGCGGCGGAGGTCGGCGATATAGCTGCATCGCCCAGACCGCGCAAGCCGTCAGGATCGGGTGTCCAGCGTCTCCGCAGGCGGGCGGCCGGCCGGCGCCTTCGCCTCGCCCAGCTCCGCCGCGAACCGCGCATTTTCCTGCGCTTTTGCGTCCTCTGCGGGCAAGCGTAACAGGAATGACGGGTACAGTGTTACGAATAGCGGAGCCCCTTCCCGGGTCTTGATGATCCGGCCCCGCAGCGCATGTGGCGGCCCCTTGTGGCTCGCCGGGGAGGCTGCAGCCATGCCCCGGGCGCCACCGTCAGCCGCGGGTGGACCAGCGCCAGCTCGTGGCGAACTCACCAACGACACGCCCCGATCTCCTCGGCATTCGGCCTGGAAGGGGTGCGCCGCTTGCCGCGCGGCTCGCACTTGAAGTGCTTCACGGCGTTGGTGAGGAAGGCCTTGCCGCGCACGACGCCTGCCTCTTTCAGCGCGCGATCCAGCAGCTGCCCGGCCGCCTGTCGGCATTGGCCCTCAAGCCAGCGCGATATCTGCGACCTCGATCTGCACCTTGCCCGGCCCGCGCCACGTATCCGGCCGTAGCCGCCCCGCGACATGGATCGCGACGCCCGCGCGGATCGCCTCGCCCTCCGGCCCATCCGCCACGCGGAACGCAATCGCGCGCAGCCGTGCGCCGTCCTCACCCACCATGTCGAACGCCACATGGTTCTCACCCACGCGTCGCGCGCCAGCGGGCCGCACATTCGGCACAACGAACAGCGGCTCGGGCGCATTCGATCCGAACGGCCCAAGCCGCTCGATGATGTCGAGCAAAGCGCCGTCTGCCGCGCCCGGCGCCAGCGGACCGTCAATCTCCAGCACGCGCGCCTCTTCCAGTTCGAACGTCGCGCCCTGCGCCGCTGCTTCCATGTGATCGCGCAACTCGGTCAGCCGAGCCGGATCCATGCTCAGCCCCGCCGCCATGGCATGCCCACCGCCCGACAGCAGCAGCCCCGACTTCGCAGCACCTGAAACCAGCTCGCCAAGATTGACACCGAGCACCGATCGCCCCGAGCCGCGCGCGACAGGCCCAAGCCCCTCGCCCCAGCCGACAACAATCGCCGGCCGGTGAAACTTCTCCTTCAGCCGTCCCGCGACAATTCCGATCACGCCCGGATGCCAGCCCTCACCGCCCACGACGAGGATCGCCGCATCCGGCTTC
>CAIKXW010000073.1 GCA_903831485.1 uncultured Alphaproteobacteria bacterium
CGACGGATGCTCGCGGCGGCTCTTGGCCTGTCGCCGCGCGCGGTGGGCGTCGTCGTTCGTACGCTCGAGCAGCGCAAGATCGCACGGTTCGGCCACAACCGGCTCGTCATCCTGCGCGAGGACGTCCTTCGCAAGCTTGCCTGCTTCACGCCGCCCGCCTTCTCTGAAAAACCGGGGCGCCGACTCATCAGCGACATCGAGGCAAGCGACATGGCGCTTCAGCACGCGCCGTGGATTGATGCCTCCGAGCTGCGCGCATCCCGATCTAGCGGGGCCAGCCTGCGCCGTGGCTAAACTGGGCGATCCACGCCTTCACGATCGCCTTCAGCGCCAGAAGGTTTGCCCTGGCTTGTGCGCCTGCGCCGAGCGTCGCCATTGCCCGGTCCTTCCCAAGCCATTCCAGCAGGCCCTTCGCGTCCTTGATCGCGCTGGCCGTCTTGCCCGGCCTCGCGCCGAGATGAAGGACAAGTTGCACGCTGTCGCGCGAGTGCAGGTTGACCGTGGCGAACCATTCCGTGGTCCGGAACGACAGCGAGTTCCATTTCACGCCATCGACGATGGACGTGTCGACGCTCAGGATCGCCTTGCGAACCAGTTCGATATCCGTCTTGAGGGGATGATCGAGACCGGCCATCAGTTCATCGGCCGATGGCTCCGCTTTCTTCCTGCCAACCGGTCCGGCAGCCTTCGCGGGCGCTCTTTTCTTCGCTGCCGCTGGAGCAGCCCCCTTCATGCGTGTGACCTTGTAGACCTTTCCGGCCTTGTCGTAGGTCGTCCACTCGCCGCACTGCTCGCCCCGGCAGAAATGGCCCGAGCGCATGATGACGCCATCCTTCCGGAACCACTCCCAGTAGCCGTGTGTCTGGCCGTCCAGCGTCTGGCCTTTCGCCCAGACGCTGCCGTCCTTGTGGAACTGGGTGTGCGGCTTGGTGCGCGCCACCTCAACCAGCCAGGATCATCTGCGCCATGATGTTGCGCTGGATCTCGTTGGAGCCGGCGTAGATCGAGGTCTTGCGGTTGTTGAAGTACGAGCCCGCCGACGTGATCAGATGCTCCGGCGCCGGCAGCGGCTCGTTCGAGCGCCCTTCAAGATGCGCGTAGGTATCCTGCACGAAGGGGCTGCCGTAGACGCCGGCGGCTTCGAGCACGATCTCAGTCACCTTCTGGCCGATTTCCGAGCCGCGTGTCTTCATCAGCGACGACATGGCGCCGACCGATTGGCCGGACGACAGCTTGTCGAAGATACGCCGCTCCGTTGCGTCCAGCGCCTCGATCTGGATTTCGAGGTCGGCGAGCTTGCGCGCGAAGTCCGGATCATCGATCAGCGGCCGGCCGCCTGACGTCTCGACCTTCGCGATCTCGCGCGCCTTGCGCACGGCATTGCGATTGCTGGGGGCATAGGCCGAGCCACGCTCGAAGGTGAGAAGGTATTTGGCGCAGGTCCAGCCTTCACCCTCCTTGCCGATCAGGTTGTCGGCCGGGACTTTCACATTGTCGAAGAAGACGGAGTTGATCTCCTGGTCGCCTGTCGGCGTGTCATCCAGCGTGTTGATCGGGGTGATGCTGATACCCGGTGACTTCATGTCGACGAGGATGAAGGAAATGCCGTTCTGCTTCTTCTCTTCCTTCGATGTGCGGACGAGGCAGAAGATCCAGTCGGCCCATTGCGCATGGGTGGTCCACGTCTTGGAGCCATTGAGGATGTAGTGGTCCCCCTCGCGCTTTGCAGACATCTGCAGGCTGGCGAGGTCCGAGCCTGAGCCCGGCTCGGAATAGCCCTGGCACCACCAGACTTCCGAGTTTCGGATCGGCGGCAAGAATTTCTTCTTCTGCTCGTCCGTGCCGAACTTCATGATCACGGGCGCGCACATGCGCACGCCCATCGAACTCATGCGCGGCGCGCCGGCGAGCGCCATCTCCATCTCGTAGATGTATTTCTGTGCCTGGTTCCAGCCGGGGCCGCCGTGCTCCACCGGTCAGTTGGTGACAAGCCAGCCCTTGTCCGCCAGCTTCTTGTGCCAGGCCTTCTGGTTCGCCTCGTCCAGCGACCCATTCTTGGTGAGCGCCATCCGCTTCTTCAGATCGTCCGTGTAGTTCTCGGCGATCCAGGCGCGGACTTCGTCGCGGAACTTCAGTTCCTCGGTCGTGAATTCAAGATCCATATCAACTCACCCAATCGTTCAGCTTACTTTGTCCATGCGCGTGACTGTCGGCGCACCGTCCAGGAACGGGCCCAAGGCGCGACCGAGGCGTTTGAAGTGCTCGTACCCGCGATGCGCCTCGACGGCTGCGGCGTCCTTGTACTGTTCCATGAAGATGTACTTGGTCGAGGAGTCGCGGACCTTGAACAGCCTGTAGAAAAGGACGCCCTCCTCGTTGGCGTTGACCGCCGCTTCCAGTTCGAGCGCCACCTTCTCGAACTCCGCCTGCGAGCCTTCTTTCACCGTCAGTTCCGCCACAGCGCCGATCATCCGCATCCTCCAAATTTTCGGGCTAGAATAGGGGTTACGGCGCGCTTGTCATCTGCCAGCTTGACCGGACTTTGCGCGAGGGCTTCGCATGACCGCCGACCTTGGCGCACGCCGTATCGAGACCGTGAAGCGCCATATGGCGCTGGAGATCACCCATGAATGGGACGAGGTGATCGCGACCTTCGAACAACCCCGCTATGAACTCTACGGCTCAGGCGTCGTATTTGATGGCGAAGAGGCCGTACGCAGCTATTTCGCGGCCTCGCGGAAGCCCTTCCCGGACCAGGGCAATGAGATCATCGCGATCGCTCACGCGGACGAGACCGTGCTTGTCGAGTTCTGGCTTACGGGCACGCATCTCGGTCCGCTGCGCGTCGGCGACAAGATCGTGCCGCCGACGGGCAAGGCGTTCAAGGTGCGGATGGCCACCACGTTCGAGTTCGGGCCGGGCTCGGACAAGATCGTCTGCGAGCGGCCCTATTTCGATCAGGGCATGGTCCTGCGCGCGATTGGACTGGCCTGACCCTTACTCGCTCTCTTCCGCATAGTTCACGAGGCCAACCTTCTCGTTCTCGCGAGCACCAGCGAGGATACCCGGCAGCGCATGATTGCCTTCGTGGCAGGCGTACTCGTAGGCGGGCTGCGCCGACTTGTTGAAGATCATCTCGGCACGCCAGGGCTGCGAGAACAACTTGGGATCGTTCACCGTGAACTCGTAGAGGAGTTCCGAGTCGCTGATACGGGTAAACTTCTCGGTCACCTTGGCGTCGGGCGAGAGCAGGTAGCTGGCAGAGAAGAATGTGCGCAGGCTCTCGCCGGGATGGAAGTTCGTCGTCTCGACGACGAGCGTATCGCCCTCCCACTTGCCTTTGGAGCGACCGAGCCACTGGTAGACATCCAGCTTCGCGTCACCGAGCGGGATGATCCGCGCGTCGTGGTTCATCTCGACATTGATGAGCACGTTCTCGGGCGTCTGCACGAACTGGTAGGTGTTGTTGTACATCACGTTGATCATCGGCGGGCCGCCAGTGGAGCCGAAGCCTACGAGGCAGCGTTCCGCCATCGGGCGCGACTCCGGACCATCAAACGTGTTTCGCACGAAGTGCAGGCCATCGTCGAAGGCTTTCCTGCCGGAGGCCGTGTAGGGAATTTTTCCGTTCGGCGGATCGACGATCCAGGACGAGCGCTTCTCTCCGTTGATGGTCGCGTAGTGCAGGCCGGCGTCGACATAGGCATTGTTGTAGCCGCCGACATCCTGGCCTTTTTTCGGAGCGCCTGAGTTGGGATCGGTCGGCGCGTCGGCGCGGATGTTTGCGGCGAGGCGGCCGGCTTCAAGCTTCGCGGCCTGGTCGGCCGGGATCAACAGATCCTTGAACTGTCCTGAACGCTCGAGGCTGGTCAGCGAGGTGTTGGTCCAGAAGCCCTGAAAGTCGGGGCGACCGTCAGCGGTACGCGGTGCGGTGTAGGTCGTCTGCGCGAATGCGGGAGCGGCGCACGCAAGGGCGAGGATTGCCAGCCCGGCCAGATGTTTGCGCATGAGTCTCTCCCGTGGACGTTTTTTGTCTTTCGACTTACCTAGCGATATCACAGCCGGACGCCAAGCGAGCCGAGATCACCTGATCTTGAGAGGCGCTTTCCGTCGCGCCTTCCGAAACTCAACGACAACCACGTTCGACTCCGCCTTCCGGGCGGCCGCCTTCTTGCCTGACTTGACCCTGCGCATGACGAATCCGCCCGTGAGATTCTGGCCGATCAGGCTCCAGTCTCCCTCGATCACATCGAGTTCGGCGTTCGCAGCTCCGGTGTAGGCGATGGGTACAAGGCCCAGATGGGCTTGCCCGTCATAGACCTTCGAGAACGTCACCTCCGGACCCTGGCGCGTGCCTGACAGGGTGGCGGAAAGCTCCGCGACGGGCGCGAGCCAGTTCGGCGCGGGCTCAAGTGTCGCACCAGTAAGGGACCCCAGCGACTCGGCTAGCGTGGCTGCGAAGCGCGTGCGGGCGCCGTCGCTGTACCAGTATTCTCCGGACCAGACGCCTGTGAGGGTCGATGCTTGATCCGGCTCGCTCATGCCTCGCCTGCAGGTGTGCTATTCGCCCTTGAACACGGGCTCGCGCTTTTCGAGGATCGCGGCGACGCCTTCCTCGTGGTCCTTGGTGTGGTGCATCAGGCCCTGGGCGGCGGCCGACATTTCCATGATCGTGTCGTAGTTGGCTTGCGTGCCGTTGCGCAGCAGCTGCTTGGCGATCCGCAGCGCCTGCGGCGGTTGTTTCGCGATCGACTCGGCGAGCGCCATTGCCTCGCCCATCAGCTGGTCGCCCGGAACGACTTTCGAGACGAGGCCCCATTCCAGCGCGGTCCGCGCGTCGATGACATTGCCGGTGAAGAGCAACTCGCAGGCGCGGCTCATGCCGATCACGCGGGGCAGCAGCCAGGCCCCTCCATCGCCCGGGATGAGGCCGATCTTCAGGAAGGTTACGCCATAGCGCGCATTGTCTGACGAAATACGGATGTCCGCCATGCAGGCCACATCGCAGCCGAGGCCGATGGCCGCGCCGTTCACAGCGGCGATCAGCGGGATTTCGAGATTGTAGAGCGCCTTCACGATCATGTGGACGCCGTTCTTGTAGTTGTCGCGCACCTCGGCCGGGTTGCCGGCGAAGGACCCGATCCGGTCACGCATCGCCTTCACATTGCCGCCCGCGGAGAAGCCCTTGCCTGCGCCGGTCAGGATCGCGCAACGGATCGTGTGATCCTTGTTGATCTGCGCACAGGCATCCCGCACAGCCTCGCCATCGCCCGGCTCGCCCAGCGCGTTCATGGCGTCCGGGCGGTTCAGCGTCAGGATTGCGATGGCGCCTTTTTTCTCGAGCGTGATCATGGGTGCTTTCCTGCCGTTTCGGTGTTTGCGGAGGGCTTAGCGGGCAAATCCCGCGCTGTCATCCGTCGGGTCAGGCCACGGCCTTGCTCTCAAGCATCGCAACGATCTCCGCCTCGCCATATCCGAGGCCGGCCAGCACCTCCCGCGTGTGTTCGCCCAGCTTCGGAGCAGGCCCCTTAGGGCCGTCATCAACGCCCGCGAAGCGCGCCGGAGCTGCAGGAGATGGGAAGCTGCCGACGCCGTCCTTGCCGGGCGTCTGGACGATGCCGCCTGCTGCGTGAACCTGGGGGTCGACGGCGACGTCGGCGAGGGTCTGGGCGGGGGCCCAGGCGATCTCTTCGGCAGTGAGACGCGCGGCCATCTCGTCCTTCGTGAAGCGCGCGAAGGCTTCGTCGAACATGGCGGTTATGGCGGCGGCATTGTCGCGACGCGCGTTGCCGTCCTGGAAGCGCGGGTCGGTATCGATGCCCGGGAGGTCGAAGGCGCGGGCCATGCGCGGCAGGTCGGCCTTGCCGGCGCGGGCGACGATGCAGATCCACGCGTCGTCCTTGGTGCGGAAGAAGTTGGTGAGCGGGTTGTAGGCTTCGGCGCGCGGGCGCGTGGACGCGATGCGGCCGAAGAACAGCTGGATCGCGAGATCGGTGTGCAGCGTGTAGAGGCCGGTGCGGAGCAGGCTCACGTCGACGAGCTGGCCCTTGCCCGTCTTCAGCGCCTGGATCAGCGCAGCATTGATGGCGGCGACGGCGGCGATGCTGGTGGTGTGGTCGCCTGATGCTGTGCGTACCGGGAAGAGTTCGGAGCCTTTCGGCGCGGTGAGGCGCGCGAGGCCGGAGCGGGACCAGAAGCTCGCGACGTCGAAACCGGGTGCGTTGGCGTCCGGCCCTTCGAGGCCGTAGCCGGTCAGCGCGCAGTAGACGAGCTTCGGGTTGCGCTTGGAGAGAATGTCGTAGCCGAGGCCCGACCGCTCGATGCCGCCGGGGCGGACATTGGTCAGGAAGACATCGGCCGTGTCAGCGAGCTTGCGGATGACCTCGCGGCCTTCCTCTGTGCGGGCGTCGACGACAATGGATTTCTTGCCGCGGTTGTCGCTGTCGAAGGCTGGATTGTCGGTCAGGTGCGCCAGGGGGGCGCCCTTTGTGGGGAAGTTGGAACGTACGGGATCGCCGCCGGGCGGTTCGATCTTTATGACTTCCGCGCCCCAATCAGACAGGATCCCGCCGGCCCCAGGCGCGGCAAAATATGTCGCGTGTTCAATGACTTTGATGCCTTTAAGGAGCAGAGCAGCCTCCCGATTTCATGTGCTGGAAGCCCGATTTTCGGGCCAGCCGTAAATATGTGTTAACCCGGGGCAGCAATTGTCATTTTTCACATGAGTTCAAGCCGCCAGCGGGCAAAGGCTCGACGTACATGACAATCGCCACCATGCGGACCGCCCTGACCCAGGACGACATTCGCCGCCTTGTGCGCGGCGACAGCGCCGAATCGCGCGCCAATGCCGCCCACAAGATCTGCCGCAGGATCGACACGACCGACCTGACACAGGAAGAGCAGGAAAGCGCGCGGCAGATCCTCGACATGATGTGCGCGGACGCCGCCGTGCTGGTGCGCCGGGCGCTCGCCGTCACGCTTCGCAATTCGCCGAAGCTGCCGCGCGACATCGCGCTGAAACTGGCGAAGGACATCGACATCATCGCGGTGCCAGTCCTGAAGAATTCGCCGATGATCACGGACGAGGACCTCGTCGAGATCGTACTCTCGGGATCTTCGGAAAAGCAGGTCGCTATCGCTCAGCGCGCGGCGCTGGGCGAAGGGCTGACCGAAGTGATCGCGCTGTATGGCTCGAAGGAAGCTGTCGAGGCGGCGTCGATGAACGAGGGCGCGGCGTTCTCGGACGATGCCTTTGCCGGCGTGCTGAAGCGGTTCGCCAACGACAACGACGTAAAGGCCGCGCTGGTTTCGCGTTCGTCGCTGCCGATGCACGTGACCGAGAAGCTGGTGAACATGGTTGCGGGCGAGCTGTTCGACCGGCTTGTGAACACGCACGAACTGCCCCCGCAGCTGGCGATCGAGATCGCCGCGGGTACGCGCGAGCGGGCGACGCTCGATCTGGTGGAACAGGCCGGGCTGTCGACAGACCCCGCGCGGTTCGTGCAGCAGCTGCACCTCAACGGGCGGCTCACCCCATCAGTCATCATGCGCGCGCTGTGCCTGGGCCACATGACGTTTGTCGAGCACGCGCTGGCCGAGCTGGGCGGCGTGCCGCACGCCAAGGCGTGGCTGATGATCCACGATGCTGGCGCGCTGGGCCTGAAGACGGTGTTCGAGCGTGCGGGCCTGCCGAGCGGCATGTTCACCGCCTTCCGCCTCGCCATCGACATCTACCACAAGACCGACATGGACGGCGGCCCCGGCGACAAGGAGCGCTTCCGTCAACGTATGGTGGAGCGCGTGCTGACGCAGTTCCAGGCCATTCCGCGCGCGGACCTCGAATACCTGCTCGACAAGCTCGATGCGCTGGACAATGCGCGCGAGCGTGGGGTTGTGGCGGCCTAGAGCCCCGCGTCCTCGTTCAGTCCCAACGCAATGTTGAGGTTCTGCACGGCGGCGCCTGAGGCGCCTTTGCCGAGATTGTCGAGCTGGGCGACGAGGCGGGCCTGCTGGGCTGCGTCGTTGCCGAAGACAAAGAGCTTCATGCGGTTCGTGTTGTTGAGCGCCTCGGGGTCGAGCGCTTCGACATAGCTGCCTGCGCCGGCGCGGGATTTCTGAAGCGCTGTGGTTTCGGCTTCGCTGGCGACAGTGATGAAGTGTTCGCCTTGGTAGAACTCCATCAACGCGTTGCGGAGGTCGGCGGCCTTTGGCGCGCCGGGCAGCGACCAGAGTTGCAGCGGGATTTCGACGAGCATGCCTTGCGCATAGCGACCGACGGCGGGGGCGAAGATCGGCGCGTTGGCGAGACCGGAATACTTTGTCATCTCAGGCACATGCTTGTGCGCAAGGTGGAGGCCATAGAGGCGGAAGGCGTCACTTGTGCTCTCGGGTGGGAGAGTCTGGAACTCCTCGATCAGGCCTTTGCCGCCGCCGGTGTAGCCGGAGATGGCGTTGGCGGTGACGGGCGCGGAGGCGGGCACGAGCCCCGCTGCAACCAGTGGCGCCATCAGGCCGATGAAGCCGGTGGGATAGCAGCCGGGGTTGGAGATGCGCTTCGCGCGCTGGATCAGCACGCGGTGTCCGTCGGCCATTTCGGGGAAGCCGTAGACCCAGTGCGGATCAATGCGGTGCGCGGTCGAGGCGTCGATGATGACGGTGTTGGGGTTGGCGACGAGCTTCACCGCTTCCTTCGCTGCATCGTCGGGCAGGCAGAGGA
>CAIKXW010000074.1 GCA_903831485.1 uncultured Alphaproteobacteria bacterium
GAAGCCGGACGTGTTCAACCACAATCTCGAGACAGTGCCGCGCCTGTACCTGACTATCAGGCCAGGATCCCGGTACTACCATTCGCTGCGCCTGCTGGAGCGGGTGAAGGAACGTGATCCTTCGCAGTTCACCAAGTCGGGACTGATGGTTGGGCTGGGTGAGGCGAAGGAAGAAGTGATGCAGGTGATGGACGACATGCGCTCCGCCGGCGTCGATTTCCTGACGATCGGGCAATACCTGCAGCCGACGCGCAAGCATGCTGCGGTGGATCGCTTCGTGACGCCGGAAGAGTTTGCGACGTACGAGACGATCGCTAAGTCGAAGGGATTTCTTCTGGTGTCTGCGAGCCCGCTGACGCGTTCGAGCTATCATGCGGACGAGGATTTCGCGAAGCTGCGCGCGGCGCGCGAGGCGCAGCTGTCCGGACGCTAGCTTGAGCACCCATCGCGAAACGCTGGACCTGCCTTACCGGCCGGAGGATCTGTTCGATCTGGCCGCCGACGTCGGGCGCTATCCGGAATTCATCAGCTGGATACAGGCGTTGAAGGTGATCAGCGAGGAAGAGACGCCCGCGCGCGAGCAGTGCAGGGCGGAGGTCACTGTCGGCTTCAAGGGGTTTCGCGAGACGTTCGTGACCGATGTCGATGCGCGCAAGAGCGACATGGCGATCGATGTGTCGCTGGTGCGCGGGCCGTTCAGGAAGCTGTCGAACACGTGGCGGTTCAAGCCTGGGCCGAAGGGCGCGCGAGTGGAGTTCGTGATTGCGTTCGAGTTTCGAAATTTCGTCCTGCAGGCCTTGGCGGATGTGAACAAGGCTTATGCGGTGAGGCGCGTGATAGATGCGTTCGTCGCGGAGGCTGGGCGGCGGTATCAGCGGGTGGGCTAACAGCTTGGCGTGCTCGTCACACGTTCGCTGGATTACGCCGCGCTAGTTGTTCCCGCCAGGTGTTGCGCCAGGGTCGGCGTCAGGGATGACGGCGTCGCGTGGGGTGACGTCGGAGTTGAGGGGGACTGGCAGGCGCGAGTCGGGTGTCTGGTCTGACGGGCTTGGCGCGGCGGCGCGGGGCTGGGTGAGTTTCGGATCGGGGCCGCATGAGGCCAGGGTCCAGTTGCCGCCTTCGGCGCGCGTGACGCGGCAGAGGGCGTTGGTTGTCTGGTCGCCGGTCTTCACCGCTGTGCGAACGAGGGCGCCTTCGGCGTCGTAGCGCGGGCGGTGGAAGGTGAGGCGGTTCATCCCGGCGGTCGCGGTCTCGCCCTCGGGGCCTGCAATCTCGACGACATTGAAGCCGGCGGCCTTCCAGTCGCAGCCGGGGCGCCACGGCGCATCCTCGCCATTAAGCGTGATCGTCATCTGCGGATCGTCGGCGCTGAGCTTGTACTGTTCACGGCCGACGGCGCTGATCAGCGCGCAATCGTCTGTGACGAAGGCTGCCTCCTTGGGCGGAACGGCTTCGGGCGCGCTTTCGCAACCTGCGAGCGCCAGAAGACCAGCCGCCAGAAACAGACTTTTCATCACGATACCCAGCTCGTCTTGCACTCGCCGACTGTCCAGCCTGCGAAACCTGAATGAAGGCCGCATTCATAGCCGATGCCCGCCAAGGGTCCATGCATGATTTCAGTAAGCATGACGGCGCCTGTTCCATCGTAGGCGGGCTTCTGGAAGGCGACCCATTTCAGGCTCTGGCGCGGATCGGCGCCGGGCATGGGTTGCACATAATCCGTGAAGGTGAAGCCGTGGGCGCCGAAATCGCAGCGCGGCGTCCAGCCTTCGTCGCCGCCGGGTTTCAGCGGGGGCGGGGCGTTGTCGGGGCCGAACTTGTAGTGCTCCTTCGCGAGCGCAGCGACGACAGCGCAGTCGTTGGAGAGCGCTTTTGACGTCGGCGCGGACGGTGAGTCGCTTGTTGGCGACGTCGCCACGCAGGCGCAGGCCAACAGTGCCGAGGCGCCCAGGGCGATGAGATTCGTAAGGCGCATGCCTGGCTCCGTCCTGCCGGCGTCTGGCGGCCGGACCTAAGGGCAGGAGTCGCGGGCGCTGATGGCGGCAATAGGGCGAAGGGGGCAGTCGGGTTCCTGACTGGGGCAATCAGGCTGGGTTCATGTGGCCGGAGGCATTGTCGGGGAACGACAGGCCGGGTTCGGCCGTAGCCCTGATGGGAAATGACGTGAAAAAGCTGATCGCCTCGACCATC
>CAIKXW010000075.1 GCA_903831485.1 uncultured Alphaproteobacteria bacterium
ACGCGTGAGGGCGGCAAGACGCTGGATGACTGCATCGCGGAAGTGCGCGAGGCGGTGGATTTCTGCCGCTACTACGCCGTCGAAGCAGAGACGAAGTTCAAGGGGCAGCAGACGTTGCCGGGGCCCGCGGGAGAAACCAACGGGCTCGAGATGATGGGCCGTGGCGTGTTCGCCTGCATCTCGCCGTGGAATTTTCCGCTGGCGATCTTCACGGGGCAGATCGCTGGCGCGCTGGCGGCGGGGAACACCGTGCTGGCGAAGCCGGCTGAGCAGACGCCGGTGATCGCATTCGAAGCCGTGAAGCTGTTCCACGCGGCCGGGTTGCCGGTCGAGGCGCTGCACCTGCTGGTGGGCGGTGGCAAGGTGGGTGGGTGCCTGACGGGGGATGCGCGCTGCGGCGGCGTGGCGTTCACGGGGTCAACAGAGGTAGCGCGGATCATCAATCGCCAGCTTGCTGCGAAGGATGGCCCGATCGCGCCGCTGATCGCAGAGACGGGCGGGCTTAACGCCATGTTCTGCGATACGACGGCGCTGCGCGAGCAGGTGGTGGACGATGTCGTGATGTCGGCGTTCCGTTCGGCCGGGCAGCGATGTTCGGCGTTGCGCCTGCTGTTCCTGCCGCATGAGACGGCGGATGAGACGGTGGAGATGATCAGGGGCGCGATGGAGGTTCTGGTCATCGGCGATCCAGCGGATCCTGCCACCGATGTCGGGCCGATCATCGATGCGGAGGCGCGAGGGCTGCTGGACGCGCATCTCGAGAAGATGCAGCCAGTTGCGAAAGTCTGGCAGCGGGAGATTGGCGCATTGCGCGAGGCGGGCACGTTCTTCGGGCCGGCGATCGTGGAGCTGTCATCGCTCGAGCAGATCGACAAGGAAGTGTTCGGGCCGATCCTGCATGTGATCCGCTATGATCCGGATGACATCGAGACGGTGGGGGCTGCGCTCTCGGCCAAGGGATATGGACTGACACTGGGTGTGCATTCACGGCTGGAGGGCTTCACGGAGAAGGTGAAAGCGAGCGTGCGTGCGGGCAATGTCTATGTGAACCGCTCGATCATCGGTGCGGTGGTAGGCGTGCAGCCATTTGGCGGGTCGGGCCTGTCAGGCACGGGGCCGAAGGCTGGCGGGCCGCACTATGTCGATAGGTTCGCGACGGAGCGGACGGTGACAGTGAACATCGCGGCGCAGGGCGGGGACCCGACATTGCTGAATCTCTGACGCCCGCAAGCTCGCGCTCAGCTTCCCCCATCCACGCGAATCATCGCGCCGTTGGTGAAGCTCGAGGCGGGGCTTGCGAGGAATAGCGCCGCTGTCACGATTTCTTCGGGCCTGCCCGGACGGCCGAGGGCGTTGTCTGCGGTCTCGCGGGCTTCCGGCGTCCAGGCCTTTGCGATGTCGGTGAGGAAGGGGCCGGGCGAGATCGTGTTGACGCGGACTTTGGGGCCGTATTCGCGGGCGAAGCTGACCGTCATCGCGTTCAGGGCGGACTTGGCGCCGGAATAGGGGACGACTTCCGGCAGCGGATAGAGAGCGCCGGAGGAAGAGACGTTGATGATCGTCCCGCCATGGCCGTCGAACATGCGTTTCGCGATGAGCGAGGCAAGGCGGAAGGGGCCCTTGAAGTTGAGGTCCATCACCTTGTCGAACAGCTCTTCGGTCATCGAGTGGCTCGGCACGCGCGGGCTCATGCCGGCATTGTTGACGAGGATGTCGAGGCGGCCGAATGCGTTCCATGCCGTATTGGCGAGGCGTTCAGCCTGGTCCCAGTGGGACAGGTTCGCGGAGATGGCGAGCGCACGGCGGCCAAGTTTGCGAACGTCTTCGGCGGCGGCCTCGCATGCATCGAGCTTGCGGCTTGCGATGATGAGGTCGGCTCCGCGCTCCGCGAAGGCGCGGACCATCTGCAGGCCAAGACCGCGGCTGCCGCCTGTGACGAGCGCGATCCTGCCTGAGAGGTCGAAGAGCGGGTCAGCCATCTACTGCTTGTAGACCTTGCCTCGCGCCATCACGAAGTCGACCGACTCCAGTTCGCGCACATTGGCGAGCGGGTCGCCATTCACGGCAATGATGTCGGCCGATTTGCCAGCGGTAACTGAGCCGATTTCGGCGGTGAGGCTGAAATGGTCGGCGGCGTTGACGGTGGCGGCCTGAATGGTCTGCAGCGGCGTCATGCCGGCGCCGACCATGAGGGCGAACTCCTGTGCGTTGTCACCGTGGGCGGAGACGCCGGTGTCGGTGCCGAAGGCCACCTTCACGCCGGCGGCGTGCATGCGGCGGAGCATGTCCTGCATCTTCGGGCCGGCTTCTAGCGCCTTGGCGGCCTGCGCGGGTTGCAGGAAGGTGTTGGGACGCTTTGCTTCGCGGGCGACAAAGTCGCCGGCGAGCAGGGTGGGCACGAGATAGGCGCCGTTCTTCTTGTAGAGCCCGGCGGATTCGGCGTCGGCATAGGTGCCGTGCTCGATCGAGTCGCCGCCGGCCTTGAGGAAGGAGTTGATCCCGTCGACGCCGTGGGCGTGCGCGGTCACCTTGCGACCCATGGCGTGCGCGGCCTGGACGATCGCGGCGAGTTCGGCGTCAGTGAATTGCTGGCCTAGGCCGGCAGCTGTGTTCGAGAGCACGCCGCCAGTGGCGGTGATCTTGATGATGTCGGCGCCGTCGCGCACGCGTTCGCGAACGGCGCGCGCGCAATCATCGGCGCCGGAGCAGACGCCCGGGCCGCGCAGCATCAGCGCCATGTCACGCGGCATGCCGTTGGCGTCGCCATGTCCACCATGGACGCTGATCGCGCCTGCGGAGGTGATGATGCGCGGACCGCCGATGACGCCTTTGGCGATGCCGTTGCGCAGGGCAAGGATTGCGTTTGCGTCGGCGCCGAGGTCAGCGACGGTGGTGAACCCGGCCTCAAGCGTCGTCATCGCGTAGCCGGCGCCGTCGATTGCCTGGTCGGCGCTGGTCTTGATGAACTCGTCGAGGCGTGCGCTGGGCCCTTGCTCGCTGGTGATGTGGACGTGGCTGTCGATCAGGCCGGGCAGGACGAAGGCGTTCTTGAGATCGACGAGTTTTGCGCCTGAGGGGACGCGCGAATAGCCGTTCGAGATCGAGACGATGCGGCCGTTGCGGACGAGGATGGTCTGCTGCGTGAGGACCTGACCGGAGGCGGGTTCGGCGAGGACGCGGCCGGCGTGGATGATCGTGTCCTGGGAAGGGGGCTGCTGGGCGGACGCCATCAGCGTCGCGGCGCCAGCCACGAGTGCGAGTGCGCAGCTTGCGAACAGTGCTTTTCCGGCCGTGATCTTCATCGATATCCTCCCGACATTTCGCGATCAGCTATCGCTGGCCTTGTCGCCGGCGGCAAGCCCGGCTGGGCGACTTTGGCGCGAGCCCCGGGGTAGCCATGTCGCTGGTCGACGCCAGTTGAAAGGAGAGTATGCTCCGCCGTTGATCAAAGGTGGAGCGAAGCCATGAAAGTTGCGGACAAGGTCGTCATCGTCACGGGCGGAGCGAGCGGTATCGGCAAGGCGCTGGTGGAGCGCTTTCATCGCGAGGGCGCGTCGGCGTTGATCGTCGCCGACATGAATGGCGCCGGGGCGGAGTCAGTTGCGAAATCCGTTGGCGGCATTGCCGTCCAGGCGGACGTCACAAAGGAGGCCGACGTGCAGCAGATCGTGCGAACGGCGGAGAACCGGTTCGGGCGGATCGACCTGTTCTGCTCGAACGCCGGCATTTCGCGCGGGGATCCGGATATCGACAATGCCGGGTCGGCCCCGAATGAGCATTGGGAGCTGGCCTGGGGCGTCAATGTGATGGCGCATGTGTATGCGGCGCGTCATGCGCTGCCGGGCATGATCGCGCGGAAGTCGGGGTATTTTCTCAATACGGTTTCGGCGGCGGGGCTGCTGAGCCAGATCGGTTCGGCTGTCTATTCCACCAGCAAGCACGCGGCGATCGGGTTCGGCGAGCATCTTGCGATTGCCTCGAAGGAGAACGGGATCGGCGTGTCGCTGCTGTGTCCGCAGGCGGTGGATACGCCGATGCTGGGCGGGGCGGCAGGATCGCAGAATGTGGACGGCGTGCTGTCGCCGGATGATGTGGCGGGCGCAGTTGTCAAAGGGCTCGAGGCGGAGAGCTTTCTGATCCTGCCGCATGAGCAGGTGACGACCTACATGCAGCGCAAGACGGGCGATTATGATCGCTGGATCCGCGGCATGGTGCGGCTGCGCCGGGGCGTGATCGATGGAGCGAAGGGAACGCGCTGAGAAAAATGCGCCCCTTCTCCGGATAGAGAGAAGGGGCGCGAGAACGGCCGAGCCGGAACGTGGGGCGTCCTGGCGGTCCGGCCCACCTCGCCTTACTGGGGCGAGGCTAGGGGGTTCAGCGGTTGAGCTTCCACTCATAGTCGACGCCGTGGCCGCAGACCGGCTGCGGGACGCCATCGACTTTCGCTGGCATGAACTTTCGATCGCGTACCCATGCGAGGGCTGTGCGATCGAGAGCGGGATGGTTGCTGCTGCCGGCGAGCGTCGCGGATGTGACGCGGCCGTTTGCATCGAGGCAGACTTCGAGGCGCGTGACGCCCTCATTGCCCTTGCGCATTTCAGAGGCGGGATAGAGCGGCGAGGCGGCAGGCAGCATTTTCGCCGCTGTGCGGACGGCCGTGCGGGGCGGTGCAACGCTGGCTTCGGAGCCGGCCTTGCCCGCAAACTGAGGGTGCGAATCCGGGGGTGTGAACACGGCTTCTTCCGTCACGAAGGTTGGGATATCGAGATCGATTGGATCCGCAACGGGCGTCAGGTCCGTTTGCGTATCCAGCATCTCGGGAGTGGTTGGCGGCGGTTCGGCTTGCTTCGGCTCCGGCAGCGCGACGTAGGCGATCGGATCGGGGATCAGGCGGCCTATGTTGACGCCCATGGCATTTGCGAAGACATAGCCCATCGCAAGGGTGAGCGCCGTTGCCGACACCAGGCCGGTGAGTCGGGTTGATGAAGGCGCGTGTTTTCTCATGGCTCCAGACATGGAGACCTCCGTTAAATTTGGACGCGGACGAGACTGGACGGCGACTGCTTCTATGGCGGCGACGCAGGTTCGGTGATGTGGAGGGTGATCTGCTGGTTGCAGACGGAGACCGCTTTGCCATCGCGGCTGGCCGGGGTGAAGCGGGCGGCTTCGAGCGAACGAAGCGCGGCGGCGTCGAGCTGGGCGTCGCCGGATGAGGTGGTAAGGGCGATGCTTTCAACGCGGCCGTTTGCCGTGACGCAGAGGTCGGCGGTGACCTCCCCATCTCCGCGCCAGTGTTGCGGGACGGCGGGCGCCTTGAACGCGGCGGCGATGAGCAGCGGCCTCGTGAGGTTCGCCGTGGAGCGGCCTTCGCGGTCGAGTGGTTCGAAGGGCACGAGCACGTTCGCGGTTTCGCGGAATATGGTGCGCTCGGGCTGGGCGGCCCAGGCGGCGACGCCGGCGCCGGTGGTTAGTGTCATCACGATGGCGGCTGCGGCGAGGCGGCGGCGGCCCGAGATCGGCGCGCGTGCGATTTCGCTGATGCGCTGGGCGAGCGGGTGTTGCGACTCGGCGGGCCAGTAGCAGCCGACGGGGAGTGGGCGCTTGGCAAGCTGTGTCTTCAGCAGCGTTTCGGCATAGGCGCGGCGGACGCGGGGACGGCGCGCGATCACCTCGGCGTCGCAGGACATTTCCTGGTCGACGCGCATGGCGTTGGCGCCGATATGGATGAGCGGGTTGAACCAGAAGAGGCAGCGCAGGAGAGCGACGCCGGCATTGATGCGGGCGTCGGAGCGGTCGATGTGGACCTGCTCGTGCGTGAGGATGAGCTTGCGCTCGTCATGGCTGAAGCGGCGGGCGAAATCGTCCGGCGTGACGATGCGCGGGTGGCGGAAGCCGACGATGGCGGGGCCGGCGAGGCCGAGATCCGCATCGCGCAGGAAGGCGCGCTGGCGGCGGATGAGCAGCAGGGCGAGCGCGATGGCGCCGGCGATCCATGCGACTGAGATGGCGAGAGGGAGCCATGATGTGGTGGCGTCGGCCTGCATCATCGCGAGGCTGGCGGGGAGGCCGCCGATCAGGAATTCGGTGACGAGGGTTTCGGTGGTGCGCTCCGGCAGGAGGGTCGCGAGCATAGCGACGGGGACCATCGACCAGAGGGCATAGGCGGCGTGCGGGCCGAAGGCGCGGGTGACGTGGGCGCGGGCGAGCAGGACAAAGAGGATGGCGGCGGCAGCCGCGATGTTGAGTTCGACGAGGCTGGCGAGGAGGCCGCTCATTTCTTGTCCTCCTCGATCTTCGCGATCAGGGCTTTCAGCTGTTTGAGGTCGCGGGCGGAGAGTTTCCGGTGTTCGGCGAAGTGGGCGACGAGGGGAGCGACCTCGCCCTTGAACAGACGGTCGAGCAGGCCCTGGCTTTCGGACTGGACGTATTGGGCGCGTGCGACGAGCGGCCGGTAGCAATAGCCGTGGGCCTCGCGAGCGCCGGCGATTGCGTTCTTCTTAAGCAGGCGGGTGACCAGCGTCTTCACCGTGGCGGGAGCCCAGCCATTCTCCGGGCCGACGGCCGCGAAGATCTGTTCAGCGGTGAGCGGGGATTTCCGCCACAACGCTTCCATGATGCGGCTTTCGGCGTCGGAGATCTGCGTCATGGTACACCTGTAATCTGATTTGAGATTAGATGTGTAATCCGACCTGTCAATGGCGAGACTTTGTCGATTTGGGGATTTGGTGCGCTGCGGAATGGGCGCGCGGGCGCGTTCCCGGCGCTGAGGGGCGCGGGTTGGTGGTAGGCGCGGCGCCGGGCGCGCGGTTAGCT
>CAIKXW010000076.1 GCA_903831485.1 uncultured Alphaproteobacteria bacterium
CGTGATCGGCGCGCTGGCCGGCGTGATGGGATCGCTGCAGGCCGTCGAGGTGATCAAGGAGATCACCGGCATCGGCCAGTCCATGGCCGGACGCCTGACCATCTACGACGCCCTCGACGCGCGCTTCCGCACCCTGAAGCTGCGCCGCGACCCCGGCTGCGCCCTGTGCGGCGAGCACGCCACGATTCACGACCTGACGGCCCACGCGGCATGAGCGGCATCGACAAGCTCTCGCTCGTCATCCACTCGGGCGACTATTCCCGCATGCATTACGCGCTGGTGATGGCGAGCGCGGCGGCGGCGATCGGCAAGCCGGTCACTATTCTGTTCGCCGGCACGTCGGTCCAAGCGCTCGCGAAGACCTGGCGCATGCCCGACGAGGACCACCGGGTGAAAGCCCTTCGCGTCGCCGGCTTCGAGGAGCTGCTGACCGCCTGCCGCGACCTGGGCGCCCGCCTGCTGGCCTGCGAGACAGCGCTGGCGCTCGCCGAGTTGAAGCCAGCACAGTTGCGCGGCGACCTGAACCTCGAAATCGCGGGCGCGGTAACGTTCCTTGGCGACGCGTCTGCTACCAGCCAGATTGTTTTCGTGTAGGGATGGCCAAATAAATGCTATCATTGACATCAATGATAGCAGGAGTTGTCTATGGGCACCGTGACCATTCGCAACCTGGATGACGACGTCATCAAAGAGATCGGCGTGCAGGCTGCCGAGAACGGCGTCTCCCGGGAAGAGGAGTTGCGGCGGATCATCATACGCGCCGCGCGGGTGCGCAGTGGCGACGTCTGGGCGCGGCTTGCGAAGCATCGCGAGAAGACCCGTGGCACCCAACAGACCGATAGCGTCGAGATTATCCGCGAAATGCGGGATTCGCGTTGATGGATGTTGCGGTTGTCGACGCCAGTGTCGCGATCAAATGGACCATCGAAGAAGACCATAGCGAGGAGGCACTGCGTCTCGCCTCCTCGGCGTTGCTGATCGCTCCCAGGCTGATGTTGACCGAGTGCGCCAACATCCTCTGGCGCAAATCGCGTCTGGGACAGATCACAGCCGATGACGCGATAGCCTGGCACGCGGACCTGGCATTGCTGCCGATCGACTATCTCGATGATCATGCCCTTTTGCCGGAGGCGCTCGCATTGGCAGTCGCCCTGGACCACGCCATACACGACTGCCTCTATGCAGCTGCATCTATACAAAGCGGAGCGCCCTTCGTCACCGCCGACAGTCGGCTATACCGCAAACTGGTCGAGAGTCGCGCCCTTCGCGTTGCACCAGTCCTGCTCGGCGAGTTGAAGGTCTAAAGGAGCCCTTCCAGCACGCGGTCGGGCGGGGCGTGGCCGTCGACGAAGGTCTTGATGTTGATGATGACCTTCTCGCCCATATCGATACGGCCCTCGATGGTGGCCGAGCCCATGTGTGGCAGCAGCACCACGTTGTCCATGGCGAGCAGCTTGGGATTCACCGCAGGCTCATGCTCGAACACATCGAGGCCGGCGCCGGCCAGCTCCTTGTTGCGCAGCATGCGAATCAGCGCGTTCTCGTCGATCACCTCGCCGCGCGCGGTGTTGACGATGTACGCGTGGGGCCGCAGCAGCGCGAGGCGCCGGGCCGACAGCAGGTGGAAGGTGGCCGGCGTGTGCGGGCAGTTCACCGAGA
>CAIKXW010000077.1 GCA_903831485.1 uncultured Alphaproteobacteria bacterium
ATCCCGGACTTCCGTTCGCCCGGCGGCGTCTGGTCCCGCATGAAGCCGATCTACTTCCAGGAGTTCGTGGGCTCGGAGGCCAAGCGCCGCGAGGCGTGGACGCGCGTTTTCTCCGGCGCGGCCGGCTGGGTGGGCAAGGAGCCCAATGCCGGCCATGCCGCCGTGGCGCGTCTGGTCCACGCCGGCAAGGCCTCGTCGATCGTCACGCAGAACGTCGATAACCTGCACCAGGCGTCAGGCGTGCCGGATCGCCATGTCATCGAACTGCACGGCAACGCCAGCTACGCCACCTGTCTCGAATGCGGCGTACGTCATGAGCTGGACGAGCTGCGCCCCATCTTCGTCGACCGCGGCGAGATTCCAACCTGCCGCACCTGCGGCGGTCTGGTAAAGACTGCGACGATCTCCTTCGGCCAGCAGATGCCCGAAGAGCCCATGCTCGCCGCCGAAGCCGAGACGCAGGCGTGCGATCTCTTCCTGGTGCTCGGCTCATCGCTCGTGGTCACGCCCGCCGCGCATTTCCCGGTCAAGGCGAAACAGTACGGCGCCAGGCTGGTGATCCTCAATCGCGAGCCGACGCAGCTCGACGATCTTGCGGACCTCGTGCTCCACGACGAGATCGGCCCGACAATGACAGCCGCGATGCGGGATCTGAATTAGGGACGAGCGGAGATGGCGGGCCGCTACTTTGCCCGCCGCCCCTTCCTGCTCTGCATCCACGTCCTGAACAGCACCACCGGCGCTCCCACGACACGCAGCACCGACACGAACATCAGCAGCCCGTACAGCTTGAGCCCCGCCAGCACGGCCCCCGCCTCGAACGATTTCGGCTGAAGCTCCGTGAGGTTCAAATTCTGCTGCAGCGCCGTTTTGGCGTCCTGGCTAAGGAAGAAGGCGAACACGTCCAGTCCGCCGAGAATGCTCTGCGACAGGAAATTCCACACGACGAATCCCTGTCCAGCAATCGCGCCAAACAACTTGTCCTCGATGCGCGCGGGAAGCAGCGTGTAGGCGTAAGCCATCGCGGCAATCACCGGCACAGCCGTGAGGTGCGAGAGCATGCCGCCGATATCATCGCGCAACAGCCTGCCGGCGCTGAACTTCCTGCGCGGCGTCATCGCGCCGCCCAGATCGTGCGGCTTCCAGATCCCCGCAATATCGTCGATGGCGTGCGCCGCCGCATCCGCAATCGCGATGCCCGCGAAGATGCAGAACAGCAGGTGGACAGGGTTCGTCGGCAGCGTCGGCCGGATAATCGGCGATACCACGGCAAGCCAGAAGATCGAGACGATCGACAGCAGCCCGACGTAAATCCAGTAAAGACCGATACGCCGCGAGCCTGCCGGCCGTGGCGCAACGACGCCTACCACGCCAGCTCCTTGCCGTTCCACGCGAGGAAACGGCCGGTGGATGATACGTCCAGCTTGCCGATCAGCTTCAGGAGGTTCGCCGCGCTTTCCTCGGTGGTGAGTTGTGCGCCTTCGCCGCCCATCTCCGTCTTCACCCAGCCCGGATGCACGATCAGCACCGGGATGCCGTGCGGCTTCAATTCGGTGGCGAGCCCGCGCATCAGCCGGTTCACCGCCTGCTTGGAGACGCGATAGGCTAGGCTGTCGGACGACGCTCCCGTCGCGCCCATCGGGCTCGACAGCGTGATGATGCGCCCCTTGGCGGCCTTCACATTCGGCAGGAAAGCCAGAGCCACACGCAACGGCGCCATGGTGTTCACGCGGAACGCCTCTTCGAGCCCGTCGAAATCCATGTCCGTCGCAGACTGCCGGTCAGGCCCGCCAATGCCGGCATTGTTCATCAGCACGTCGATCGGCTCGGCTTCCAGTTTCCGGCGCACGCGGCCGATCTGCGCGGGGTCCGAGACATCCATCTCGATCACCTCGACCCATTGCGGCGTCGAGGCTGCAAACGCATCGAGCGCGTCCCGATCCGAAGTTGCGCGCACGCACGCGAAGACCTTGTCGCGGCGCCCGGCGAACGCCTTCACAAGCGCAAGGCCGATGCCGCGGTTTGCGCCAGTGATCAGTGCAACGGCCATCGTCGTGCGCTCAGCGTGTGGGAACCGGCTTGTCGCCGCGATAGTCGTAGAAGCCGCGGCCGGCCTTCTTGCCCACCCAACCAGCCTCCACATACTTCACCAGCAGCGGGCAGGGGCGGTACTTCGTGTCGGCGAGGCCATCGTGCAGGACCTGCATGATGGACAGGCACGTATCGAGGCCAATGAAGTCCGCCAGCTCCAGCGGGCCCATCGGATGGTTGGCGCCCAGCTTCATCGCGGTGTCGATCGACTCCACCGTGCCGACGCCTTCATACAGGGTGTAGACCGCCTCGTTGATCATCGGCATCAGCACGCGGTTGACGATGAAGGCCGGGAAGTCTTCGGCGTTCGTCACATGCTTGCCCAGGCGCTCCACGATGTGGACGGCGGCGTCATACGTCTGCTGGTCCGTGGCAAGCCCACGGATCACCTCGACCAGCTTCATCAGCGGCACGGGGTTCATGAAGTGCAGGCCGATGAACCGCTCCGGCCGGTCCGTCGCCGCGCCAAGGCGAGTGATTGAAATGGACGATGTATTGGTCGCCAGCATCGCCGTCTTCGGCAT
>CAIKXW010000078.1 GCA_903831485.1 uncultured Alphaproteobacteria bacterium
ATGCCGATCACGTCCTCGATCTGCTGCTTCACGCGGCCGACTTCGGCGGCCGGCAGGTCGACTTTGTTGAGGACGGGTACGATCTCGTGGTTGGCGTCGATCGCCTTGTAGACGTTGGCGAGGGTCTGGGCTTCGACGCCCTGCGATGCGTCAACGATCAGCAGCGAGCCTTCGCAGGCGGCAAGGCAACGCGAGACCTCGTAGGCGAAGTCGACATGGCCGGGCGTGTCCATCAGGTTCAGGACGTAGTCCTGACCATCGGCGGCCTTGTAGTCGAGGCGGACGGTCTGGGCCTTGATGGTGATGCCGCGTTCCTTCTCGATATCCATCGTATCGAGGACCTGTTCGGTCATCTCCCGGGCCGTGAGCCCCCCGGTCATCTGGATGATGCGGTCCGCCAGCGTCGACTTGCCGTGGTCGATGTGGGCGATGATGGAGAAGTTTCTGATCTTGTCGCGGGGAGTCATTCTTTGTTCCTTGGGCGCCGCGTCTAGCAGACAGGGATTAAAGGGCCAAGCAGGTGTGGGGGCGCACCTGCAGGATCGGCGGATGGGCCTATTTTCCGCGCCATTTGGGGGGATTTAGGCCGGCGAGGCGTGGCACAAGGGTTGCGGACCAGCGGGATGGCCGAACCACCCCGTCCAGAGCCGGTGCGCAATTCCACGGGGGCGCGAGCCCGTTGGTGGAAACCTGCCGCGCTGGGTGTGCTGTGCGCCCTGGCGGGAGGCGTGGCGGGGTGGTTCGGACATTCAGCCTGGATCGACCGCCAGACGATCGACGACCGCGCCATGGCGTCAGACGAGGCGCCGTCGCAGCGGACCTCCCCGCTTGAACCCCTGCCCGTTCCCGAGCCTGAGGCAGCGCCTGCGCCGGCGGAAATCCTGCCGCAAATGGGCGAGGCGTTCGTGGAGCGGTTCGACGGCGGTGCGGATGAACGCTGGAGTGTGTCCGACGGCTGGTCGAATGGCGGCTGGATGACGAATGACTGGCGGCGATCCTCCGTGGAGACAGCACCCGGCCTGATGGCGATTCTGCTGCAGCCTGGACCTGAAGGTTCGAAGTACAAGCTGTCGAGCGGCGAGCTGCAGAGCCATGACAGGCACCGCTACGGCTATTTCGAGGTGCGGATGAAGGTTCCGCGCGGCGCCGGGCTGGTGACGGGGTTCTTCTCCTACGCGGGACAGGATGGCAGGACGCGGCCCAACGAGATCGACATCGAGATCCTCGGGCGCAACACGCGCGTCGCGGAACTCACCATTCATGAGAATGGCAAAGCGACATCGAGGAAGGTGACCCTGCCCTTCGATGCAGCGGCTGGATTTCACGTCTATGGCTTCGACTGGCAGCCGGGGCACGTGCGCTGGTACATCGACGGTCAGCTGGTGCACGCGGAGTCGGGGGGCGCGGCGCGGCGTCTTGTGCGGCCGCAGCAATTGATCCTGAACCTGTGGGCGAGCGAGCAGCTCGATTCATGGGTGGGCAAGCTCGATCTCGCCAAGGCGCCTTGGCGTCTGGACGTTTCGTGCATGGCGTATGCGGCGACGTATTCGGGCCGGATCTGCAGCTGACGCTGCGGCGACAAGGCCCCGTGAAGGCTCGCCGAACCAAGTGCCAGCTTGTTGATGGTCGCCCAGCGCCGTTTCATTGCTGTCCGAGGCCGATTCCGCTATGAAACGCCCAAAGGCGGCCGCTGTCTGGCGGGCCGCATATCGGCTTTGGGAGGAACAACCATGCAAGCCCGGACACTCAAGCTCGCCCTCGCGTCTGTTTGCGCCGCCGCGATCGTCGCCGCTGGCGTCACCGCCTACGCGCAGATCGCCGGCTCAAACATGGTCGCGAGCGCGGTAAAGCCTGCTGACCGCGCGGACGATTTCCGCCTGGTTGACCAGAACTCCCGCGCCCACCTGTTGAGCTACTACAAATTCGCGCCGGCCATCGTGATCGTGAGCCACGCCGTCGCCTCCTCCGACATGAACGACGCCGCGCTGAGCATTCGGAACCTTGCCACATCGCTGAAGGGCACGGATGCGCAGCTCTTCCTGATGAACTCGACGCCGGGTGTGACGCGCGAGGCCATCTCCGCCGACATGAAGGCGCTGAACCTCGACCTGCCGGTGCTCATCGACGACACGCAGCTCGTCGGCGAGAGCCTCGGTGTGAGCCACGCGGCGCAGGCGATGGTGATCAATCCGAAGACGTGGAAGGTCGTCTATTCCGGCCCGACCGGCGCAAAGCTCAATGCCGCAATCGACGCGCTGAAGGCCGGCAAGCCGGTGACCGCATCGCACATCGACATGACGACAGCGAAGCTCCCCTTCCCGAACCGCGACAAGGCGGCCCACGCGAAGATTTCGTATGAGAAGGACGTCGCGCCGATCCTCGCCAAGAACTGCGTCGCCTGCCACTCGGAAGGCGCCATCGGTCCGTTCGCGATGGACAGCTACGAGAAGGTCAAGCAGTGGTCGGGCATGATCCGCGAGGCGATCCGCACGGATCGCATGCCGCCCTACAATGCCGACCCGCATGTCAACGCGTTCGCGGCGGACATGAACCTCAAGGCCAAGGATGCGACGACGCTGATCCACTGGATCGAAGCCGGCGCGCCGCGCGGAGAGGGCTCTGACCCGCTGAAGATCAATGCCAAGGCTGCGCCCGAGTGGGAACTTGGACAGCCGGACCTGATCATCGAACTGCCGGAATATGCGATCCCCGCTTCGGGCGTGGTCGACTACCAGAACCCGGAAGTGAAGAACCCGCTGACAGAGGGCCGCTGGCTGCGCGCCGCGACCGTCAAGCCGAGCGATCGCCAGGCGGTTCACCACCTGCTGTCGAACGGCGCGGGCGGCTATGCCGTCGGCGCGGAGACGACCGTCTATCCGAAAGGCACGGGCACCTGGGTCGCGCCGGGCCAGACCTTCCGCTTCCAGATGCACTATACGCCCTATGGCAAGGCGACGGTCGAGAAGACCCGCGTCGGTCTCTACTTCTACCCGAAGGACGCCCCGCCAGAGATCCTGCGCCGCTCGGCCGTGATCGCCAATGCGGGCATCGAGATCCAGCCAAATGCGGCGCGCCACGAGGAGGTCGCCTACATCACCTTCCCGGAGAAGGCGACGCTGTTCACCGTCTTCCCGCACGCGCACTATCGCGGCGAGAGCATGGCTGTCTCGATCATCAAGCCGGGCTCGACCAAGGAAGAGCTGATCATCAGCCTGCCGAAATACGACTTCAACTGGCAGCGCGGCTATGACTTCGCGACGCCGGTGAAGCTGGAGCCGGGCACCAAGCTGGTGACGCGCTACACTTACGACAACTCGAAGAACAACCCGGCCAACCCCGACCCGACGATCAAGGTGACCTGGGGCGAGCAGAGCCACGAAGAGATGCAGTACACAGCCCTCGGCTTCCGCTGGGACGACGAGACCGTGGCCAACCGCAAGGACGACTACCAGAAGCGGCTCGAGGAATCGCGCTCCATGGGCATCATGGACAAGAACATCGACGACAAGGTCGCGAAATCTGAAGTGCGCGGCCGCATGGCGCAGATGCTGCTGGCGAACTGGGACAAGGTCGACACCGACAAGGACGGCTATCTCGTGACAAGCGAGATGACGCAGATCAACGGCATGATCAACGGCCGCATCCGTGAGGCGCAAGCTCAGCAGTCTATCGGGCAGTAGGTTTGATCTGAGTTGGAATTGAAGCAGGCGGGCCGCGAGGCCCGCCTGTTTTGTTTTTCGCTTGAGCTGGAGAGCGTCGAGCGCGCGATCAGACCGGCTTCAGCCGGTGATGGACCACGCCCCATTCGCTTCCGCCCGCATGACCGAACAGGCCCGCGGTCGAGATGAAGAACAGGCGCCAGCGGTTTTCCCAGAGCTTCGCGTCCTTGCCGTAGACGTCGGCAAGGATGTGGCGGATCCGGTCGCGGTTGGCGTCGAAATTCTTGAGCCAGTCGAGCGCGGTGCGCTCGTAGTGCTTGCCATTCCACCACCAGTCTTGTTCCACCTCGAACAGGTCGGGGAAGTTGGCGATCAGGTCGCGGCTTGGCATGACGCCGCCTGCGAAGAAGTGGTGGGCGATCCAGTCGGCGGGATCGTTGACGTCGAAGCGGTAGGGCGCGGTGCGATGCGCGAAGACGTGCGTCAGCAGGCGGCCATCCGGGCGCAGCCAGGTGCGGCAACGCTCCAGCAGGGCGCGCCAGTTCGACATGTGCTCGAACATCTCGACGGAGACGATGCGATCGAAACGCTGGTCCGAGTCGAACACATTCATGTCGGCGGTGATGATGCGGACGTTAGTCAGCCCCTGCTCGCGCGCGCGGCCCTCAATGAAGGCGCGCTGGCTGGCTGAGTTGGACACAGCCGTGATGCGCGCGCCGGGATAGCGCGCGGCCATGAACAGCGTCATCGAGCCCCAGCCGCAACCGAGTTCGAGAATGTCCTGACCGTCAGCGAGCTGCGCGTGTTCGCAGGTCTGCGTCAGAGCGCGTATCTCGGCCTGCGCCAGGGTCTCGCCCGGCTCGTAGAGGCAGCTCGAGTATTTGAACTTCGGGCCGAGGCAGAGCGCGAAGAACTCGGCAGGGATTTCGTAGTGCTGCTTGTTGGCGTCGACCGTGTGCTCGGCGATCGGATGGTTGCGCATGTCCTCTGCGAAGTCCGCAGCCGCATTCTGCGGAACAGATTTCATCTGGTTCTTGACGCGTCCGACAAGGAAGGAGACCGCGCCCTTGCGGACGCTGTCCGGCAGCGGCGCGGCTTCGAAAGCGATGATCGCGCGGGCGACGAGGCTCATGAGGTCTTGCCTTTCGGAGGGAGCGGAAAGAAGGCGCTGACCCGCCTCTGGTAGTCGCGGAACTTGTCGCCGCGGCTTGCGAGCATCGACTTCTCGGTGGCCGGCACGCCGGTCGCGAAGCGCAACAGGATGAACATCACGATGGGTGCGATCCACGTGACCCACGTCCACAGCTGCGCGGGATCGAAAGCGATCGCGGGATAGGCGAGCCAGCCCAGCCATTCGAAGAAATAGTTCGGATGGCGCGACCAGCCCCAGAGGCCCTTATCCATGATAGCGCCGCGAAGGCCCTGGGCCCGGAAACGGCGCATCTGTTCGTCGGACAGACCCTCGCCAAGGATGGCCACGACGAGGATCGCGATGCCTAGCAGGTCGCGCAGGCCGAGTTCGGGCCCGCCGCCATGCGCGGCGGCGAACACCGATAGCGAGAGGATCGCTGTCGCCGGGGCCTGCGGCAGGACGAGGATCATCATGTTGCGCTGGAAGTTGGCGCCCCATTCCTTCCGGAAGCCGGAATAGCGCGTATCTTCGGGCTCTGTGGCCACCCGATGGCCGATGTAAACGCCCAGCCTCAGCGCCCAGATAGCCGCCAGCGTGGCGACCAGCAGCTGTCGGTTACCGTTCGCAGCCGGCTCGGGCCACAAGGCCGCCATCAGGCAGGCGGCGCCGGTGCCGAAGGTCCAGAACACGTCGACCCAGCCGCCATTGCGGACAATGCGCTGGAACAGCCATGCCAGAACCATGACCACAGCCATGCCGATGAGACTTGCGAGAAAGGGCGCGAGCATGTTCACGGAGCCTCTACGCGGCTCTCTTGCTGACGGATCAGCTTTGGTCGGCTAGAAAGCCCCTCCCCGACCAGATGGAGTAGGCCCGGCCCATGTCCACCGCCCTTCGCGTGACAGACCTCGCCAAGAGCTATGGGGGCAAACGGGCAGTCGATGGCATCAGCTTCGACGTGCGCGCAGGCGAGCTGTATGCCCTGCTCGGCCCCAATGGCGCGGGGAAGACCACGACCCTGCGGATGGTGGCCGGCCTGCTGGCGGCGGATGCGGGGTCAATCAGCGTGTTCGATGTCGATGCGCGCGCAGATCCGCTGGCGGCCAAGCAGATGATCGCCTGGCTGCCGGATGAGCCGCTGCTCTATGACAAGCTGACGGCGTGGGAGTATCTCGAATTCGTCGCCGGGCTGTGGGGCGTGCCGCCGGCCAGCGCGCGAGCTGAGGCGGAACGGCTGCTTAAGATTCTCACGCTGTGGGACAATCGCAATGACCGCTGCGAGACGTTCTCGCGGGGCATGAAGCAGAAGGCGGTGCTAGCCGGCGCCCTTCTCCACCAGCCGAAGCTGCTGATGCTGGATGAGCCGCTGACAGGGTTGGACGCCGCCGCCAGCCGTCTGGTGAAGGACATGATCCGTGAGCGCGTGGACCAGGGCGCGGGCGTGATCCTGACGACGCACATCCTCGAAGTGGCCGAGCGCATGGCGGATCGCATCGGCATCATCAAGGATGGCAAGCTGCTGATCGAGGGCTCGCTGGAAGAGCTGCGCACGCGGGCGGGCGCGCAGGGGCAGTCGCTGGAGGACGTGTTCCTTTCGCTGACTGCGCAGCCAGCGGTAACGCCCCAAACCGCGGCCGCACAATGAGCAGGCCGGGTAGCATACGCTGGCTGATGGCGCACGAGCTGCGGCTGTTCTGGCGGCGCGGCAAGATGAACTCGCGTAGCGGCCTGATCATCATAGGTCTGGTGCTCGCAGGTTGGCTGGCGATGAGCTTCTTCATGCTCCGCGGCCTCGGCCCGCTCATTCCGCCGCCGCCCTTTCTGAATGGCCCTGCTGATGGTCTGACACTCACCATCATAGGCGTCGTCGTTGCCTTCATCGGCTCGGTCATGATGTCAGGCGCGATCCTGGCGGCCGTGGAGGCGATCTACACGCGCAATGACCTCGATCTGCTGCTCTCGTCCCCGATCTCGCCCTGGCGCGTGCTGGTGGTGCGGGCATCCGCCATCGCCGTCAGCGCGCTGCCGCTTTACGCGGGCATGCTAGGCCCGCCATTGCTCTGGATGGCTGTGTTTTCCTCGCCGCTTTGGTTGTCGGCGCTGGTGGTGCTGGCCTCGCTCGCGTTTGCAGCGACGGGGATCGCGTTGCTCATTGTGACCGGTCTTTTCCGCCTGATCGGGCCGAAGCGCACGCGGGTGCTTGCGCAGGTGATCAGCGCGCTGGCGGGAGCGGCGGTGTTCCTCGCCTTCCAGCTGTTCAACATCAACACGCGCGGCGACGAGCGGATGAACCAGCAGGACATCGTCGAGATGATCCGCCGGCTCGACCTCGATCCCCAAGCGTGGTGGCTGTTCCCGTCCCGCGCGTTCACCGGCGACATACCGTCGACCTTGCTGTGGCTTGCGGTGGTCTGCGTGGTGTTTCCGCTTGGGGTCTTCGTGTTCAGCCGCCGCTTCGTCGCCGATGCAGCGGCTGCATCGACCATGGGCCAACGCAAGCGTGTGACGGATGCGCGCGTCGCCGAGGTGCGCGGCGGCGTGATGCGTTCGGTGATGCGCAAGGAGATGCGCCTCCTCCTGCGAGATCCGCTTCTGCTGTCACAGGTCGGGCTGCAGCTGATCTATTTCATTCCGCTGGTCTTCATCCTGTTCCGCCCGGACCGCGGCCTTACGCTGAGCGAGGCGGCGTTTGCGCCGGCGCTTACGTTGTTGTCGAGCGCGTTGGCGGGGAGCCTGACCTGGATCACGGTCTCGGCGGAGGATGCTCCCGACCTGCTCGCCTCGGCGCCGATCCGGCCGCAGGCGATCGATCGCGCCAAATGGCTGTCGGCTGTCCTGCCCGTGCTCGCTCTGATGGCGATACCGGTGGCGATACTGCTCTGGCGCGAGCCGTGGGCGGGCGCATGGTCGGCGGGCGGCGTGCTCTGCGCGTCGACGTCCGCCGCGCTGATCGGACTGTGGCGGCGCGCGCCGGGCTCACGCCGTGACTTCGTGCGGCGGCGCGCCAAGGGATCGCTGATGTCGGGCCTCGGGCAGGCCTTTGTGGCAATCAGCATCGCGGGCGCGGCGGGCCTTGGCGCGCATGGCCTGCCCTGGCTCGCGCTGATACCGGCGATCCTGGGAGCGGCGGTGCTGGGCGTGCTGCAAAAGCCGACGCCCAGCTACGCGAACGCTGCCTAGACCTTCAGCGGCTGCGGCGGCAGGTCGGCGAACTTGCGGCCGTCCTTCGCCATAGAACGCAGCAGGTTCGAGACCGCGATTTCGGGGACGGTTTTCGACACGCGCTCGGTGACTTCGAGCACGCGTTGCAGGCCGACCTTGTCGCCGAGGAACATCGGTCCGCCCTTGTCCTGTGGCCAGCCATAGCCGTTGAGCCAGGTGACATCGATGTCGCCGGGGCGCTGGGCCATGCCTTCTTCAAGGATGGCGGCGCCTTCGTTGATCATCGGGAAGACGCACTCTTCGAGGATCTCCTCCTGCGTGACCTTGCGCGGCGCGACGCCTGACTTGGCCGCGAACTCCTTCACGATCGCCTCCACTTCGGGAGAGGGACGGCCCACGCGGTTCTCATCGTAGTCGTAGTACCCCGCGCCGGATTTCTGGCCGCGGCGCGGGGTGCGCTCGCAGATCATGTCGCGCAGCGGGTTCGCGGTGGCGGCACCCGGCTTCCAGCCGATGTCGAGACCGGCAAGGTCGGACATCTGGTACGGGCCCATCTTGAAGCCGAACGCGTTGAACGCGGCGTCGATCTCCCACGGCATCGCGCCCGCCTTCAGCAGCGCGCCGGCCGGCAGACCGCGCTTCGACAGCATCCGGTTGCCGATGAAGCCCGGGCACACGCCGGCAAGGGCCGCCACCTTGTTGATCTTCTTCGCGAGGTCCATCGCGGTGGCGACGACCGTGTCAGACGTGTGTTTCGCGCGGACGATCTCCAGCAGCTTCATCACGTTTGCCGGAGAGAAGAAGTGCAGCCCGATGACGTCTTCGGGGCGCTTCGTCACCGAGGCAATCTCGTTGATGTCGAGATAGGATGTGTTTGTCGCGAGGATTGCGCCGGGTTTGCATATCCGGTCGAGGTCCGCGAAGATGTCCTTTTTCACCGCCATGTCCTCGAACACGGCTTCGATCACCAGGTCGCAATCGGCTAGATCGGCGCGGTTGAGCGAGCCGTTGAGCAGGCCCATGCGGATGCCGACTTCTTCCTGCGGGAAGCGGCCCTTGTCGGCCGAGGTCTGGTAGTTCTTGCGGATCACGCCGAGGCCGCGATCGAGCGCCGCCTGCTGTATTTCGACGATGGTCACCGCGATGCCGACATTGGCGAAGTTCATCGAGATGCCGCCGCCCATCGTGCCGGCGCCGAGCACGCCGACCTTCTTGATCGGCTTCAGTGACGTCCCGGCCGGCAGCCCCTTCACTTCCCACGCGGCTTTCGTCGCGGCCGAGATGTAGGCGGAGATTTCGTCGGCAGGAGCGGCGGGGGCGGCAAGGCTGGCGGATGTGGATGTCATGGGATGTCCTCGATAACTGACGCGAGCGACGGGGTTGTAGATCGAAACCATCCTCACGGGAAACAGCATTCGTCCGGGGGCCAGACGTCTCCCGGCCGGATCAGGGGGCGTCGATCCAGCGCCGGGCTTCCGGCCGCTCATCGAGGGCGAAGGTCTTCTCCTCGACCGGGGTGGTCCACTTGAACAGTTCGATCATTGCGCGTGCCCAGCCCGTAGCGCCTACAACCCCATAACGCCGGACATGTTTGAGTGACCACATCATCACCCCTGCCGCCTCGCCATCGAAAACCGCGCCCAGCTCTGCGCAGTCATAGTTGGCCATCAATAGCAGCAGATCGATCTGCTCCTGGGCGTCGAAAGCCGGGTCCACCCGGCGCGCCATCCACTCCACGCCTTCCCTGGCGATCTTCGCCCGAATCTCGAAGATCAGCAGACTCGGCCGTTGCGATTCCACCTGCACGACGGCGGTCGGCGAACTGCTGGTCTGCATGTGGGGCTCCTGCTCTGGACGACTACCAGCCGGCCGACGCGCCCGCGGTTCCGGCGACCGCTTCTCCCGGGGCGGCGCGCTTTCCCGACCTGGCCATGCCCCGGTGCTGCGGCGTGCGACACTTGGTCGTGAGTTTTCCCCTGCGTCATATACTTGCTTGTTGGCAAGCTAATATGTTGCATCGCGGCATGTCATTGCGAAGCACTCCCGGCTTTGGCGACTACTCCGCCAGCACTGACCGCCAGACCCAGGCTGAGCGGCGGGAGACGGCTGAACGGGCCATACTCGAAGCCGCAAAGCGGATCGTGGCGGAGCGCGGCCTCGACGAACTGACCCTGAACCAGGCGGGGGAAGCGGCGGGCTACTCCCGCGCCCTGCCCGCGCACTATTTCGGCACCAAGAGCGCGATGCTGCATGCGCTAGCTGATCATATCGTCGCCGAGTACTCGGTGCGCGTGCGGTCCGGACCGATCGCGTCGCACGGACTCCAGCGCCTGATCGATGTGATCATCTTCTGCGTCAATGACGCCGAGCGCGATCCCACCACCGTGCGCGTTTACCAGGCGCTGCTCGGCGCCGGTCTCACCCGCACCGATCTGCGACCGCTCGGCGCGCGTATAGCGCGGCAGGCGGTGGATGACATTGCCGGCCTGATCCGGGACGCCCGCAGCCTCGGCGAAGTCCGGCAGGACGTGCATGCACGGACCGAAGCATCTCTAATCATCGCCGCACTGCGAGGAGTTCTGTTCCAGTGGCTCATCAATCCCGATCACGTCTCGCTGTCGCGTATGCGCGACAGCCTGGTGGCGAACGTGCGCAGCGCGCTCCAGGCATGACAGAGCCTGCGGCGCGCAGCCTCGAATACTGGGCCGCAGCGCGGGGCGGCGAGCCTGCCCTGCATGAGGGCAGGTCGTCGCTGACCTATGCAGAATGGAACGATTATGCCGACCTGCTGGCCGACGCCTTTGTCGGCCGCGGCCTCGGCGTGGATGACGTCATCGCGGTGCGTTGCCGCAACCGCATCGAATGGGCGGTCATCGCACTGGCCTGCGCCAAGATCGACGCACGACTGCTGACGCTCGACACCGACCTGCCCGCCAGCAAGATCCGGCAGCAGCTGATCGCCAGCCGTGCTTCGGCCGTCATCGTCGGCGATGTGGCGCCTGTGCGGATCGCGGCGGCGCTCGATGGCCTCAGCCTGCGCCTGCGCGCCAGCATGGATGCGGTCTATCCGGGCTTCTACAATTTCTGGGACCTGTTCCCTCCGGTGGCGCAGCCGCGGTTCGGGCGCGTGCAGCCATCCGTCATGGCGTGGACGCCAGGTGCTGTCGGCGGTTATGTTTCCTTGCCGCGCCGCCGGGCAGCACCCGCCTCGATTTCCCGCCCGCCTGCGCCTGACGAAGGCGTGTCGCTGATCACCGTGCCGCTGCACCGCAGCTGGGGTGGGACGCAGTTCTGGGCGGCCCTGACGGCTGGCCGCGAGATTGCATTCATGCGCGCGTTCAACGCGGTCGAAGCACTCGAGGTGATCCGCACGCGGCGCGTCACGCACTGGTGTGCGTATCCCGAAACTTTCCTTGAACTCCGGCGGCATGCGGACCGGATCGCGGCCGACGGAACCTCGTCGCTGAAGGAAGTGACGATCGGCGGCGCGGCGGCGCCCTGGATGCTGAAGTCATGGCTGATCGATGTCTTCGGCCCGATTGTCAGCGAGGCCTATGGATCGGCGCAGGCCGGCTATATCGCGACGCTTCCCGCCGAATCCTTTGCGGCCAAACGCGGCAGCTGTGGCCGCCCTGTGCGCGGCGCGGCGGTGGAAATCCGGGACGCCAAAGGCCAGCGCCTTCCGCCCGGCATGGTCGGCGAGATCTGGGTGCGAACGGCCCGCACGCTGGAATGCGAAATCGGCGGTGAAGCGCAGCCCGTGCGCCGCGACGAACAGGGCTTCGTTGCAACATTCGATTCGGGCCATCTCGATCAGGAGGGCTTCCTGTATCTTGCAGGAAGAGCCGTGGCGCCTCCAGACAACATGAATCGGCTCGGTTAGTCGTACTGAAGAGCGCCGGGCAAGCGCCCGGCGTTCCGCAGGCCCGTTCCGGGTTTCCGCTCAAGCAGACCTGTAGCATACAAGGGAACGTCGTCCGTCAGGAGTTTCCAATGCGCCTCGCCAAGCCCCGCATCATGCCGCTTCAGGACTCCGAACTCACGCTGGAGCAGCAGGAGCGGATTTCCAAGTCGCGGCAGAAGGACGGTTCGGTCCTCAACATCTTCCGCACGCTGGTGCGCTCGCCGGACGCATTCCGCGCCTTTTCGTGGTGGGGCGGATACATCATGGCCCGCAACTCTCTCAGCCCGCGCGACCGCGAGATCGCCATCCTGCGCGTCGGCTGGCTGTGCAAGTCCGGATATGAATGGACGCAGCATCATCGCATCGCGCTTCAGTCAGGTCTCGACGCCGCCGAGATCGCGCGCATCAAGACGGGCGCCGCCGCCGATGGATGGACCGATGCGGAGCGTGCGCTGCTGACGGCGGTGGACGATCTCAACCGCGACCACTTCGTCGCCAACCCGTCCTGGGACGAGTTGTCGAAACACTACAGCGAGCGCCAGTGCATGGACCTCGTCTTCACGGTCGGCCAGTACACGCAGGTGTCGATGATCCTCAATTCCTTCGGCATCCAGGTCGAGGACGGCCAGACCGTCGATCCCGACCTCAAGGCGCCCTGATGGCCGGACGGCTCGAAGGCAAGACCGCCATCATCGTCGGCGCCGGCCAGACCCATGCTCCCGAAAGTATGGGCGAGACGATCGGCAATGGTCGCGCCATGGCGATCCTGTTCGCTCGGGAAGGCGCGCAGGTGATGTGCGTGGATCTGCGTCTCGACAGCGCGGAAGAAACCGTCCGCATGATCATGGACGAAGGCGGTCCGAGAGCCGGGGAAGCCTTCGCCTTCCCTGCTGACGTGACGCGCAGCGCGGATTGCGCGGCGATCGCTCGCGAAGCGGTCGCGCGAATGAACAGGATCGACATTCTCGTCAACAATGTCGGCACCGGGCGCGGCGACGCCCCGCCCCACGCCATCGAGGAAGATGCGTGGGACCGCATCATGAACGTGAACCTAAAATCCATGGCGATGACTATCCGCCACGTCCTGCCCGTGATGCGGCAGCAGAAGTCCGGCGCGATCTGCAATATCTCGTCGCTGGCGGCGATCGCGGGGCACCACATGGTGACCTACGAGGTCTCGAAGATGGCGGTGAACCGGCTGACCACGGTGGTCGCGGCAGGCAACGCCAAGCACAATGTCCGCTGCAACGCGATCATGCCCGGGCTGATGGACACGCCAATGGCGATCACGGGCATCGCCGCGGCCAGCGGCAAATCAGCCGAGACGCTTCGGGCCGAGCGCAATGCGCGGGTTCCCATGGGCCGGATGGGGTCAGGCTGGGATACGGCTTACGCTGCGCTATTCCTGTGCTCTGACGAAGCGCGGTTCATTACCGGGGCGATTCTGCCAGTGGATGGGGGAACGTCAGTCACCGTCGGCTGAAGGAAGCTGACGCCAGTCTTACCGGGTTTTCGCCCGAAGTTGCGTCGCTTGACGCAAGTTGCGCGAGGCCCAGAGCGCTTCGGGTAGACTCCTACGACAAGCAAATCATAAAGCTTCTGGTCCATAACTTCATCGGGGTGGGTACAAGAACGCGCTAATGTTCAAGAAGACGCCCGATAAGCCCGACCCACTTGCGCAGCGCATGCGCAAGATCGCGGACGTGCCCGTGGAGGAGGTGACCTACTCCTCCGTCACGCCGGGCGAAAAGCGTTCTGAACGCAAGCCGACCTTCAAGGCCGCCACGCTGGCCTTCATCACGGGCGAGCGGGTTGACGTTGTGGTCAAGAACGTCAGCGACACGGGCGCGCGGGTCGAATTCATGCGGGACATCCAGATTCCCGACCGGGTCCTGCTGTCGGAGCCGACCTTGCGCCTGAAGACCTGGGCCTATGCTATCTGGCAGACACGCGGCGCTGCAGGGCTTCAGTTCGTCAAGACCTAGGTCCGCTGCGACCTCGCAGCGGATGGACGGATCGGCCGCCTCAGCGCCAAGTGGTTGAATGGATAAACCCCTCCCTCGCCGTGACACCTGGCTGGCCATTCGCCGCGGCCTGAGGCTGCGCTGCCCTGCATGCGGCGAGGGCAAGCTGCTGCGCGGCTACCTGACCCCGGCCGAGACCTGCACAGCTTGCGGAGAACCTACGGGCGAAGTACGCGCCGACGATGCGCCGGCCTGGGCGACGATCCTGCTGGTCGGCCACCTCGTCTCGCCGGCCTTCTTCCTGTTCGCGACGCAGGACGCCAATGCAAGCCTGATGGCGTTCATCCTCATCGCGTCGCTTGTGGTGGGGCTTAGCTTCTTCCTGCTGCCGCGTATGAAGGGACTCTTCATGGGCGTGATCTGGGGATCGCGCGCGGGAGAGACGCAGGCGGAGGCGGACTAGGTCCGCCCCCGCAAATGCGATCCTATTCAGCCGGCGCGATAGGCGGGGCTGGCAGCGAGGCTCCACCCTCATTGTGCTTCTTCATCAGCTTGCGATCGTCCTCGGTCGGCTTGGTCGTGAGGTTGCCCGCCCAGGAACCGAACCAGCGTTCGATCGAGTCGACGAAGGTGTAGACGACCGGCACGAGGATCAGCGACAGGACCGTCGAGGAGATCAGGCCGCCGATGACGGCGATGGCCATCGAGGTGCGGAAACCCGCGCCCTCGCCGAGCCCAAGCGCCGTCGGCAGCATTCCAGCCGACATGGCGACAGTGGTCATCACGATCGGTCGCGCCCGCTCGCGGCAGGCGTCGAACAGTGCGTCATACACATTGTTGCCGCGCTGCTCCGACTCAATGGCGAACTCGACCAGCAGGATGGCGTTCTTGGCGGCGATGCCGAGCAGCAGCACCAGGCCAATCATCACCGGCATGTCGATCGCCTTGCCGAAGATCAGCAACGCGACGAAAGCCCCGGAGAACGACAGTGGGAGCGAGGACAGGATGACCATCGGCTTGAACACCGATTTGAAGAGCAGCACCATCACCGAGTAGATCAGCGCGATACCGGCCAGCAGCGCGACGATGATGCCGCTGAACATCTCGTTCATCGCCTGTTCCTGGCCGACGCGTGCGCGCTTGACCAGGCCTTCGCCGGCGAAGATTTCCTTCATCGTCTTGGTGCCGTCGACGGCATTGGTTGCGTCGCCCGACGTGACGCCCGGCGCAAAGTCGGCCTGCACGGCCGCCATGCGCTGGCGGTCCATGCGCTGGATGACGCCTGGGCCGGCCTCGTAGGAGATGTCAGCCACGGCATCCAGCGTGGTCGAACCGCCGCTGAGGGTCGGCACGCGCAGCTGGCCGAGCTGCGCGAGGTCGCGGCGCACCCCGTCCGGCAGGCGGACGCGGATAGCGAGGCGGCGTTCTCCCTCGGAGAATTTCGGCGTGTTGGCCTCGATGTCGCCGGAGGTTGCAATACGCGCCACCTGGGCGATCGCGTCCGTCGACACGTTGAGGCGGGCAGCCTCGGCCGTGCGCGGACGGATGATCAGCTCAGGCCCCGGCGGATCGGGCGACAGGCGCGGGTTGCGGATAATGTCATCGAGATCCTTCATCTCGTTGAGCAAGGCCAGCTGCGCCTTCTCCAGCGCGGCGCCATCTTCGCTTGTGAGCAGGATGTTGACGTCCGAGCCGGTCGGCCCGCCGCCGCTCATCAGCGCCGTGACGCGGATGTCTGCGATGCCTGCGAGCTGGGGACGGATGAGCTGCTTGAGCTCCTCGGTGTGCATCTTGTGGTGATCGTCCATCACGAGGATGGCCGAGCCGGAGCTCATGCCGGCTCCGCCGCCGCCGCCATTGGCTGCAGCGGCCTGGCCGCCGGCGCCGCCGGAGCCGATGGTGATGAAGACGTCCTTGGTATCGGGCTGCTTTTCCAGCAACTCGCTTAGCTCCGTCGCCGAACGCTCCATCTGCTCGCGCGTCGATCCCGGCGGGGCCGAGATGTTGAACATGATGTAGCCGGGGTCCTCCGTGGGGATGAATCCGGCGGGCAGCACCATCGCGGACACAATCGCGCCGACGAAGGTTAGGAAACCGAAGAAGGATGCGATCAGGCGGTGCTTGAGCGCCCATTTGAGCGTATTCTCGTAGAAGCCGGGAAGCTTCCGGGCGTCGAGGTGCGCCTTGCTCGGCTTCAGGAAGTAGGCCGCCATCAGGGGCGATACGAAGCGCGCCACGAGCAGCGAGAATACAACCGCCACGGCGACCGTAATGCCGAACTCGATGAAGAACTGGCCCGGCATGCCGCCCATGAACGAGGTCGGCAGGAACACCACGACGATCGACGCCGTGGTCGCCAGCACGGCGAGGCCGATGGCGTCGGCCCCCTCCATGGCGGCGCGGAAGGGCGTATAGCCCGCCAGCGTTCGCTTCTGGATGTTCTCCACCTCCACAATGGCGTCATCGACAAGGATGCCGATAACGAGCGTCAGGGCCAGCAGGGTCACGACGTTCAGCGAGAAGCCGAGCATCGAGATGATCCAGAAGGTCGGGATCAGCGACAGCGGCATGGCAAGCGCGGCGATAACGGTCGCGCGCCAGTCGCGCAGGAAGAGGAACACGACGATCGCGGCGAGGATCATGCCTTCGATCAGCACGTCCTGCGTGGCGTGGAAATTCGCCTTGGTGTCGTCGGTGATCGAGAAGATCTTCGTGATCTCGAGGCCAGGATTGGCGGCTTTCAGACGTTCGATGGCGGCGTAGGCGCCGTTCTCGACATCAACCTCGGAGGCGGTGTCGACCTTGACGATCTCGAAGCCGACGACCGGGCGGCCGTTGAGCCGCGCGAAGGAGCGGATTTCAGCCGAGCCATCGCCCACATCTGCGATATCCGACAGGCGCACATAGCTTTGGCCGCCGCGCAGCGGGACCGAGAGGTTGCCCAGCTCGGCGACCGTTGCGGTCTCACCGATTACGCGCGTGGTGGTCTCCGACCCGCCGACCTGTGTGACGCCGCCGCCATAGTTGCGGTAGGAGCGTTGCAGCGCGTTGTTGACGTCGGCCGCCGTTACGCCGATCGCGTCCATGCGCACCGGGTCGAGCGTGATATTGATCTCGCGATTGACGCCGCCGACGCGGCCGACCTGACCGACGCCCTTCACTGACTGCAGGTCGCGCGCGATGCGGTCATCGATGAACCAGGACAGGTCCGTGGCGGTCATCGTTGGATGGGAGACGGCGAACGTCATCAGTGCGCCGCCGGTGAAGTCGAGCGAGTTGATCAGCGGCGGCTGGATGGCGGCCGGCAACTGGTTGCGCACCTGATTTACGCGCTGTTCGACGTCGTCCTTCGCCTTCTGAAGGTCGGTGCCGATCTTGAACTGGATGATGGTGGTCGAGGCGCCGAGCGTGACGCTGGACTGCAATAGCTCGATGTCCGGCAGGCCGGCGATCGAATTCTCGACGATCCTTGTGACCTGGTTCTCGAGCTCGGTGGGCGCGGCGCCCTCCTGCACGATGGTCGCGACGACCATCGGGAAGGCGATGTTCGGGTACTGCTTGATCGGCAGGCGCGAGTAGGAATAGAGGCCGGCGACCATCAGGAGGGTGAAGGCCACCACAACCGGTATGGGGTTTCGGATGGCCCAGCTGGAAATCGGGAGGTTCATTGTTCTTCCCTCGCCCTAGTTCGCAGCGGGAGCAGCCGGCGCCGGCCCCGCGCCATCCTCGACCGGACTGATGATGTCGCCGTCGAGCGTGAACGAGGAGCCCACGGCCAGCACGCGCGTGCCGGCAGGCGGTCCGTCGATGAGCTGCACGTAATCGCCGGTGCGTTCGCCGAGTTTCACGGGCGTCTGCTTTACCCGGTTATTGGCGTCGACGACCATGACGGACGGGCCGCCCGACTCGTAGCGGACGGCGCTCGCCGGAACCGCGACGACGCCGTCGGCGCCGGTCGCGCCGAAGCGCGCTTGCGCGAAGCTGCCCGGACGCAGGCCCTTGTCGAACGGCAGCAGGATGCGCGCGCGGCCAAGGCTGGTGTTTGCATCAACACGCGGCGAGATGAAGCGGACCTTGCCTTGGATTGTCTCGCCAGTGGTGAGGGTCACCATGGCGGGGCTGCCTTCCTTCAGGAGGGCGAGCTTGGAGTCGGGCAGTTCGGCGTCGAGTTCGATGAGGCCTTCGCGCGCGATCCGGAAATACGGCGTCGTTGCACCGCCGGAGATGTCGCCCGGACGGATGGCGCGTTGCAGCACCATGCCGCCGACAGGCGCGCGGAGCGTCATGCGCGCCTGTCGCACCTTAATCTCGTTGACCTGCGCCTGCGAGGCGGCCAGCGAAGCTTCCGCGCCGGCGGTTTCCATGCGGCGCTGCTCAAGCAGCTCCTTCGAGAATGCGCCTTCCTGTTGCAGCGCTTCTGCGCGTGCAAGTTGGCTGCGCTTGAAATCGAGCGAGGCTTTCTGCGTGGCAAGCGTGGCTTCGGCCTGCGCGATCTGCGCCTGCAGCAGCGCATCGTCGAGCTTGGCCATGGCCTGGCCCTGCTTCACCCAGTCGCCTTCGTCCACATAGACGGCCGCGACGCGATAACCGGGAAGTTCGGAGCCAACAGCCGCTTCCTCGCGCACGACCAGACGGCCCGTGGCCACGATCTCTTCGGCAAGGTTGCGCGCTTCGATCTGCGTCACACGCATCGCCTGCCCTGCGGACGCGGCCATGGCAGTCGCGCTGGCCTCTTCGGCGGGCGCAGGCTTCTGGCCGCAGGCGTGAAGTCCCAGGAAGAGCGTCCCCGCGCCGGCAATCGCCGCGAGCGAGGTGAGCGTTGTGCGCTGTTTCGTCATCTTATGTCCTTGCGCGTCCGTAGGGAGGCCGTGTCGCTTTCCCGCGAGCCCCGAAAAGCGAATCCCGATCGCGGGACGATCGGAAACCCGGCTTTGCGACACCACCGCGAGCATTCGGGGGGCATGCCCCATCTTCGGGAGTCACGCCCCGCTTCCGGCTCGAACTTGATGGGAGATTCCGCCGATAAATCGGACGCGCGCGGCATTCACCTGCCAAAACAGGCGAAAACAGACCGGCGGCCGTGGACTTATCGGGGAGGTCCATCTTGCCCAAACTCGGAAACTCTGGCGTTTCCCTACATCATCCTGATATACACTGCAAACATGGTGATCGTGTTAAGCCGATCACGTTTCGAAGACCGCCGAGGCGTTGATGCAGATTCCACAGGAAGCAGCCGAGGTCCTGCCCGCCCGGGAAAGGATTTTGTCCGCAGCCCGCAAGATCTTCCTCGATGGAATGCCCGAACACGCAACGATGGACGCGGTCGCCCACCAAGCAGGCATGTCCAAGAAGACCATTTACCGGGAGTTCAAGAGCCAGGTTGAGCTTCTGGGCGCGCTGCTGATCGAGAACGTCGCCGACATGGGGCGCTTCCCCCAGCCGGAAGCGGGCGATGACATCGAGGTGGAGCTCTATGGCGTGCTGGTGCGGATGGTGAGCCACTTCACCAACCCGCGCTCGATGTCGCTGATGCGGCTCATCGTGTCCGAAGTCCGGCGCTATCCGGAGCTGATGACGGCGTCCAAGCCCAAGGGCTTCCCGCGCGAATTGCTCGCCACGTGGCTTTCCGCACCCGCGGTGCGCGCCCAGTACGCGATCGAAGATCCGGACGAGGCCTCCGCCATGCTGTTCGGGATGGTGATGCAGGACTCAGGCTTCCGCCTGATGTTCGACAGCAACGCGACCATGCCCCTCCACCAGATCGAAACCCGCGCGAGACGCGCCGTGCAGATCTTCCTGCGCGGCGTGCGGAAGGGGGGCTGAGCCTCTACTCCCCATCCGCCTCCAGCGCGGTGTCCAGTTCGAGCGCCATGCCGACAAGGATGCCCGGCAGCGCGTGGTTGCCCTCGTGGCAGGCGTATTCGTAGATCGGCTCGCGGCTGGAGCGCATCGGCATCTGGCCCTTCCACGTCTCGGTGTAGCTGATGGGATCGATCACCTCGAACTGGTAGTCGACCTCCACATCCGATACGCGACGGAAACGCTCGATGACCTTGCCCTCCTGCGACAGCGGAATGCGGCCGCGGGCCTGCAGGCGGTGCAGATTACGTGTTTCGACGACCAGCGTGTCGCCCTCCCACCAGCCAATCGAATCGCCGAACCAGGGCTGGATGTTGGCGGGAAGTTCTCGCTCCGACTCGTCCTCTTTCTTAAGGCGCACAATGCGGGCGTCGTGATTCATCTCGATCTGCAGCATCACGTGGTCGGGCGTCTGCACGACCTGGACGTGGTTGTTGTACATCGCATTGGTGATCGGCGGTCCGCCCTGGTTGGCGAACGAGACGAGACAGCGATCGCCCAGCGTGCGGATTTCCGGTCCCGTATTCTCCGACGCGCGCGCCTGCGTCATGCGCGAGCCGGCAGCGGCATTGCCTGTGCGGTTGAACGGGATCTGCCCGTTGGCCGGCGAGACGATCCAGGACGAACGGTACTCGCCATTGACCTTGGCGTACTCGGAGCCCGGATCGATCCAGAAATTGTTGTAACCCTTGACGTCGCCACCGCCCTTGCCATCGCCTGCGCCGGCTGTTTCGGGCGTGCGCTCATTGTCGTTGCGCAACCTGACGTTGTAGTAGGAATTCTCGGTGATCTGGTCGATCTTCTCCTGCGGGATCACCAGCCCCATTCCCTGCGTGCCGTTCTGAGCATTTCGCGTCAGAGTGGTGAGCGAGGCCGTCGACCAGATGCCTTGCAGGTCCGGCTGGCCCCACGCCGTGCGCGGCGCCTTGTAGGCCGGGTCCCATGGCTTGAGCTCGCTGAAGGTCGGCAGCGCCGTCTGCTGGGCCGACGCGGGCATGGCAATCGCAGCGAATGCAATCGCGGCCAGCGATGCGCCAATAGTGACGAATTTCATGGAGCCCTCCCGAGGCGTTTTCATGTGGACAGACGCCGGAGTCGTCTCCGTGCGCCCTGCTCTTCAGCCGGATCAACGAAGGTGGACGCTAGTTCCGTCGCCCCGGCCTGTCGACCGCCGCCGTGCTCCACGCGCGCAATTCCCGGTGACATGCCGCGTGCGTCAATGCTTCGGTCAGGCCATCGGCGCGAGCCGCATCCACACGCCCTCGCGCTCGGCGACGCGCCGCTCCACCAGCAGCCGCGCAACCTGACTATCGTCGTGGAACGCCGATCCGACCGCGCTATCCAGCATCGCCTTGGCGAGGTTGTCGAGATCCATGTGCGGCGGGTCGCCGGTGAACTCCATGGCGATGTGCGCCGACCAGTCGCCCCAGCGCGGCCGCACCCGGAAGTGCAGGCGGAAGAAATCCTTCAGGAGGGGTTTGTAGTATTTGGCCTGCGTCGTGAGACCGTCGACAGCGATCTCGAGCGCGCCGTCCTGCTCAAGCCGTGCGCGCACCTTGCCGTGGCGCGTCCAGGGTGCGGCTGGCTGATCGTCGGCGTCCAAGCGGGCCTCTCAACGGGACATATCCGACCCGTATAGGCCGCCGGGCCGATTCTGGAACAGCGCGGCCGGCAAGAAGACTGAAAACCTCCGAATCTCCGCCGCTTTGACGCTTGAACGCTTGGCTGGGCAGGTCTAGTCCCAGCGCACACATCGACCCTGGAGTTGCACGCAATGGCCGGCAAGACGCGTACCGAAACCGATACCTTTGGCCCGATCGAAGTCGCGGCGGACCGGTATTGGGGCGCACAGGCGCAACGCTCGCTCGGCAACTTCAAAATCGGCTGGGAGAAGCAACCTGCCCCGGTCGTCCGTGCTCTCGGCATCGTCAAGCGGGCCGCCGCCGAAGCCAACCTCGAACTCGGCAAGCTCGACGCAAAGCTTGCGAAGCACATCGTCGTCGCCGCGCAGGAAGTCATCGATGGGAAACTGAACGATCACTTCCCGCTCGTGGTCTGGCAGACGGGGTCAGGCACGCAATCCAACATGAACGCGAATGAAGTGATCTCGAACCGCGCCATCGAGATGATGGCCGGCGTGATGGGCTCGAAAAAGCCCGTGCACCCGAACGACCACGTCAACATGAGCCAGTCGTCGAACGACACCTTCCCGACGGCCATGCACATCGCCTGCGCCGAGCAGATTTCCACCGACCTGCTCCCCGCACTCGAGCACCTGCATGCGGCACTCAAGGCCAAGTCGAAGGACTGGGCCAAGATCATCAAGATCGGCCGCACGCACACGCAGGACGCAACCCCGCTGACGCTGGGTCAGGAATTCGGCGGCTACGCCAAGCAGATCGAGAACGGCATCGCCCGGATCAAGTCGACGCTTCCCTCACTGTTGGAGCTGGCGCAGGGCGGCACCGCCGTCGGCACCGGCCTCAATGCGCCCAAGGGCTTCGACAAGCTCGTCGCCGCCAAGATCGCCGAGATCACCGGGCTCGCCTTCAAGACCGCGCCGAACAAGTTCGAGGCGCTGGCTGCGCACGATGCGATGGTGATGTCGCACGGCGCCATCGCCACGGTAGCAGCTAGCTGCTTCAAGATCGCCAACGACATCCGCTTCCTCGGTTCTGGCCCCCGTGCGGGCCTCGGCGAACTTGCCCTGCCGGAAAACGAGCCGGGCTCGTCGATCATGCCGGGCAAGGTGAACCCCACCCAGTGCGAAGCGATGACGCAGGTCTGCGCGCACATCATGGGCAACAACGCAGCTATCGGGTTTGCCGGCAGCCAAGGCCATTTCGAATTGAATGTCTTCAACCCGATGATGGCCTACAACTTCCTGCAATCCGTCCGGCTGCTTGCCGACGCCGCCGTCTCGTTCACCGACAACTGCGTCGTCGGCATCGAGCCGCGCATCGACAACATCGCGAAGGGCGTCGAGAACTCGCTGATGCTGGTGACCGCCCTCAACGAGCGCCTCGGCTATGACGCATGCGCCAAGATCGCCAAGACCGCGCACAAGAACGGCACCACCCTGCGCGAGGAAGCGGTCGGCGGCGGCTACCTGACCGATGCCGAATTCACCAAGCTGGTGCGCCCGGAAAAGATGATCGGACCGAAATAAGCCGGCACCGCAGGGCTGCCGCCCGACAAACCGGCGCAAGCCGGTCCTGGATCTCCATAACAGCCGTTGCGCCTTCGCCGCCCGATCTTGTGAAAGACGCGCCCAGCGCACCGTGTTAAAGTCGGTGCGCAACTCGCAAGGAGGATGAACCATGCGTATCATTGCAAGCATCGCCGCTGTCGCTGTCGCCGCAACGGCAATCAACGGAACCGCGTTGGCACATCACGGCTGGGACGCCTATGACGCCGCGAAGCAGCAGAAAGTCACCGGCACGATTTCCGAGCTGAAATGGGAACAGCCCCACGCCGTCCTGTTCGTCACCGTTGCCGGCAAGAAACAGGAAGTCTGGCTTTCCCCCCTGCAACGCATGGTCGACCGCGGCCTGCAGAAGGAAGCGCTGAAAGTCGGCAAGACCGTCACCGTCGACGTTCAACCGCACAGCCAGCGCGCCAACGAATGGAAAGCCCTGGCCATCACCGTGGACGGCAAGGACTTCAACCTGATGCGTTGATGGAGGGCCGGCACTCTCTGGACCGCCGGGCCCATGCCCGGCGTTCCCCGATGACAGGCCGGTTGCGCCGCGCTAACTAGCGGCCATGCCCTACAACGCCCCGATCCCGCAGATCACCCACACCCTCGCCCGCATCGCGCGGCTCGATGAGCTGGCCGCCACCGGCGCCTTCCCCAATTTCGATCCGGATCTCGTCGGCCCGATCCTGGACGAAGCGAACAAGCTCGCGCGCGACGTACTCGCTCCCCTCAATCCGATCGGCCACAAGACAGGCGCGAAGCTGGGCGACAATGGCGTGATCGCCGCGCCCGGCCTCGCCGACGCATATCGCCAGTTCGTCGAGGGTGGCTGGATGGGCCTCGCCTTCCCCGAAGCGTTCGGCGGACAGGGCCTGCCCAAACCGCTGGCGCTCGCCGTGTTCGAGATGATCCACGGCGCCAACATGGCGTTCGGTCTCTGCCCGCTGCTCTCCTTCGGCGCCATCGAGGCGCTGCTCGCCCATGGCTCGCCCGAGCTGCAGCAGATGTATCTGCCGAAGCTGATCTCAGGCGAGTGGACCGGCGCGATGAACCTCACGGAACCGCAAGCCGGTTCCGATGTCGGCGCGCTCACAACGAAGGCGATGCCGAACGGCGATGGCTCGTACAGCATATCCGGCCAGAAAATCTACATCACGTGGGGCGACCACGACATGACGGAGAACATCATCCAGCTGGTGCTCGCGCGCCTGCCCGATGCTCCGCCCGGCTCCAAGGGTATCTCGCTCTTCGTCGCGCCGAAGTTCTTCGTGAGGCCGGATGGCTCGCTGGGCGACCGCAACGCGTTCAAGTGCATAGGCCTCGAGCACAAGATGGGCATACACGCCTCCCCCACCTGCGTGATGGAATACAGCGGCGCGAAGGGCTGGCTGGTCGGCGAAGAGAACAAGGGCCTCGCCGCCATGTTCACGATGATGAATTCGGCACGCCTCAATGTCGGCCTCGAGGGCGTCGCCGTCGGCGAGGCAGCACTGCAGGCTGGCGTCGCATACGCTAAGGATCGCAAACAGGGCTCTATCCCGGGCGAGAAAGGCGCCGTCGCTATCATCCGCCATCCCGACGTGCAGCGCATGCTACTCACCATGGCGGCCAACGTGCAGGCCGCCCGCGCCATCTGCTATGCCTGCGGCGCAGCCGCCGACATCGCCGAACACCACCACGATGAAGCCGCACGCAAACAGGCCAAGTCACGCGAAGACCTGCTAACGCCGCTGGCCAAGGCCTGGTCCACCGATCGCGCCATCGACGTCACCAATCTCGGCGTGCAGATCCATGGCGGCATGGGCTTCATGGGCGAGACCGCCGCCTCGCAATTCTATCTCGATGCCCGCATCACGCCGATCTATGAGGGCACCAATGGCATCCAGGCAATCGACCTCGCGGGCCGCAAGCTTTCCATGGATGGCGGGGCCGCGATGCACGCGATGATCGCCGAAATCCGCGCCCACGCAGAAGAACTCGCGCGCATCAATGATAAAAGCTTCGGCTATCTCGGCGTCGTCCTTGATCAGGGCGCAGATGCGCTCGAAAGCGCCACCGACTATATGGTCGCCGAAATGAGCACGAACCGCGACAAGGGACTTGCCGCCGCTACCACCTATCTCAAGCTCGCAGGCGACGTCGTCGGCGGCTACTTCCTCTGCCGCTCCGCCCACGCCGCGCGCGACGAGGAAGACGACAGCGCCTCCCTTGCCCTCGCCTCCTACTTCGCCGGCGATACGCTCGTTCGCGCGGCCGGCACGGCCCGCGCCCTCAGCGAAGGCGCGGAAGCGGTGCACGCCGCCGCCGGCAGTCTGTGGGACTGACTTTCTGGACGCTTGACGGACCGCGCCACGCCAGTGAACGCTGCCGCTTGATCCAAGGGGACGTCGATGAAGCGCGTAATCCTGGCCATCGCTTTCGTAGGCCTCGCGGCCTGCTCCAGCCTTCCTGCCAGCAACTCCGAAACAACTGCGGACCAGCGCTTCCGCGCCATCTACGAAGCCGAGTGGGACTGGCGCAAGACCATCGACCCGGCCGACGGCCAGCAGGATGAAAGCGACGCCGCGCCCGGCCCCTCCACCTGGCCTCGTGTCGATTCGGCCACGCAGGCAACCCGCCTCGCCTACTGGCAGGACGTGATGCAACGCCTCAACGCGATCGACCCGGCCACACTCTCAGCCGACGAGCGCATCAATTACGGCATCTATCGCGAGCAGATTGCCATCAACATCCTGCGCATCCAGTTCCGCGAGCACGAAAAGCCGCTCAACGCGGACACCACATTCTGGACGACCGTCGCCTCGTCCGCCCCGCGCGCCTTCCTCAACGAAGCACAGGCCCGCGCCTTCATCGCGCGCCTCGCCGACACGCCGCGCTATTTCGACGACGAGATCGCCAACATGAAGCTCGGCCTCGCCCGCGGCTTCACCCCGCCCCGCATCACGCTCAAGGCCCGAGACCGCTCGATCATCGCCGCCTATGGCGAGAAGACTCCCGAACAGTCCGCGTTCTACGGGCCCTTCAACAATCTGCCCCAGTCTATCCCGGTCGAAACCCGCGCCGCGCTGCAGGCAGAAGCGAGCAGGGTCATCGCGGAAAGGGTTTTCCCCGCCTACGCAAAGGTCCACGCCTACTACACGACGGAATACTTCCCGCGGACCACGACCAACCTCGCGGCTACCAGCCTGCCAGATGGCGATGCGTACTACCGCGCGCAGATCCGCGAATACACCACGCTTAACCTCACAGCCGACGAGATCCACCAGATCGGCCTCAGGGAAGTCGCCCGCATCCGCGCCCGCATGGAGGAGCAGAAGACCCTCGCCGGCTTCACCGGAACGCTCCCGGAATTCCTCGCCTTCCTCCGCACGGACCCGCGATTCTACGCAAAGACACCCCAAGAACTGCTCAACCGCGCCGCGTGGATCGCGAAATCATTCGACGGCAAGGCGCATCTCTGGTTCGGCCGCCTGCCCCGCGCGCGCTTCGCCATCCGCTCCGTGCCTGACGACATCGCCCCCTTCTACACCGCAGGCCGCGGCGGCTCCGGCGGCTATCTCCTCAACACCTACAACCTGCCCTCGCGCGCGCTGTATTCGCTGCCTGCTCTCACGCTCCATGAGAGCGCACCCGGCCACTCCTTCCAGATCCCGCTCGCCGAGGAACAGACAGGCCAGCCTGACTTCCGCCGCCACAGCTACATCTCGGCCTATGGCGAAGGCTGGGCGCTCTACACCGAACTGCTCGGCGAAGAGATGGGCATTTACGAGACGCCCTACGAAGTCTTCGGCATGCTGAGCTACCAGATGTGGCGCGCCGCCCGCCTCGTCGTCGACACCGGCGTCCATGCAAAGGGCTGGAGCCGCGACCAGACCATCCAGTTCATGCTCGATAACACCGCTCTTGCGTCACACGAAGTCACCACCGAAGTCGACCGCTACATTTCCTGGCCGGGACAAGCGCTGAGCTACTATCTCGGCGAGATGGCCATCGTCGAAGCGCGGGGGAAGGCCGAGGCCGCGCTTGGAGCGAAGTTCGACATACGCTTCTTCCACGACACGGTGCTGCAGCTTGGTTCCGTGCCGCTGCCGGTTCTCGCGGCGCGGATCGATGAGTGGATAGCAGACGGCGGTCCGGATCCGTATGCGGATGGGGACTGACCTGCCGGCAGTTACTCCGCCGCCACCGGCCGCGCCCCACGCGCCGTCACGAGCGCCACGCCCACATATGCCACCAGCGCTGCTAGAACGGCCAGCACATAGCCGCTCTCGTCATTGGCCTGGAAGTACCATGGCAGCGCCGCCGCGGCTTCCTCGCCGGCGAACAGGCTGTAGCCCCACGACACCACGCCATTACCGAAGAAGCTCATTGTCAGCCCGGTCAGCAGCGCCGCCACTGCCGCGCGCTCGTCACCCAGCTTCGAGTGCAGGCCGAACATCAGCGCGACAACGATGCCCGCCGAGCCGAAGGACGAAGCGATTTCCACCAGCCCCTGGATGCTCTCGCCCGAAGCCGCGGTGGCGAACGCTGCGATGCCGGTCAGCGCCGTGATCACCCGGCCCACGCGCACGCGGCTCTTCTGCGACAGGTTGGGCGCCATAGGCTCCACCAGGTTGCGCGTCGCAATCGCGGAGATCGCAAGCAGCGTCGTATCCACCGTCGAAAGGATCGCCGACACCAGCGCGCCCATGACGATCACGTAGAGCACCGGGTCGAGATATTGCTGCGCCAGTTGCGGCAGGAACTGGTCCGCTCCACCGTCCGGGACGAACCCCGCCGCGCCGCCAAGCAGTCCGATGATCACCGGAATTGATCCGATCACAAGGTAGAGCCCTGCCGCGAGATAGCATCCCCTCCGCGCCACTGAGGCCGACGTGGCGCCCAGAAAGCGAGAGATCGCCTCCTGCACCACAAGCGAGCCGACAACGGGGATCATCCAAGTGTTGAGCGTTGCAAGCAGGCTGACGGGCGCGCCGGTCTCGTCCAGAGCGATGAAAGACAGCTGTTCGGGCGTGATGCTGGCGAAGGAGAAATTCTGGCTCGCAAGCACAGCGATCAAAAGCACCACCAGCCCGACGATGAGTATGCTGCCTTGCACGATATCTGTGATCACGTCCCCGAACAGTCCGCCCACGGCCGTGTAGGCGACGATCACCGCCGTCGCGATGATGAGGCATGTCGTTAGGTCAAGCGTGGTGACCTCGGATACGACAAAGCCCAGCGCCAGAAGCTGCGCCGACGCCCAGAACAGCGAGCTCGGAATGCTCAGCAGGGCCGCAAGCATGTTGGCGGTCGGGCCAAAGCGCTGGCGGAAGAAATCCACGAACGTCATCACGCCCGCTTCGCGGAGTTTGAAGGCGATGAAGGTCGCCATCGCGAGCAGGCAGAGAGTATAGCCGAACGGGTCCGCGCTGCTGGCCGACAGGCCCTGCTCCGCCACCGCCCCAGACGCGCCAACCACGGCCTCGGCGCCGAACCATGTCGCGAACACTGACATCGCCACGGCGAACACGCCCAGCTTTCGGCCGGCGACGAAGTAATCCGCTTCCACCTTGATGAAGCGCGATGCGAAGAACGCGATGCCGAACTGCATGACGAGATACGCCAGCAGCGCGAAAGGCAGAAGATTCATTCCCGGTATTCCCCGCAATCAGCCGTAGACGCCAATGCTAGGGCAGGATTGCCCGTCTTAGAAGTGTCACGTTCGGCAAAATGGCGCGGCGCCTGTTCGCAGGGCAGTCACGAGAGTGCATTGCCCGCCGCATCGAACATCATCAGGCGCGACCGATCGACAAACGCGTTCAGCAGCACGCCCGCATGCGGCGCGGTGAATGTCAGCGGGCACATCCAACGCGCGCCCGCAAAAGTCACCGGCAGGTAGCCGCCACGCACAGGCGCAGCCGCCCGCACCACAAAGCGCAGACATGCGGCGCTTGCGCGTTCCAGCGCCACATCCTCCGGGTGAAAGGCCAGCGTGCACACGCCCTCCGACGGCAGTGCGACGCTCTCCGGCAATTGCAGACGCGAGCCATCAGCCAGCAGCCATCGCCCGTCGCGGGCCGTCATCGCCAGCGTGTTGAGCTGCGGCCAGGACGTGGCGATCGCACTGGCAAGATTCACCGGATGCGCCGCCACCTCATCTGCACGGCCTGACTGGATCACACGCCCGCCCGCGACCACGGTGATATCGCCGTTAAGCGCCAGCGCTTCGCCCGCGCTTGCCGCCAGCAAGACGACAACGCCTGTCGCCTGCGCGAGCAGTCCAGGCAGGGCCAGCAGCAGCTCATCGCTCGCAACGGGATCAAACTGCGCGGTCGGTCCGTCGATGATCAGCAATGCCGGGCGCGCCGCCACCGCCTGCGCAAGCGCAAGCTTCATCCGCTGCACAGCCGACAGGCTAGAGAGCTTGTCTTCCACCCGCGCGGACAGACCCGCCAGCGCCGCAACCTCG
>CAIKXW010000079.1 GCA_903831485.1 uncultured Alphaproteobacteria bacterium
CACGAGGTCGAGGAAACGCCCCGCGCGAAAGCCTTCGTCGACCGCGTGCTCGCCACCAATGGCCCCATCCGCGAGGCGCACTATTTCGACCTGCGCCAGTCCATGCGAAATGGCGGCGGGCCCGCCTGCCTGCGCCTCCGCGTCGTGCTCACCGACGATGAACGCGCAGCACTCGACAATCGCGGCGTTGTCGACGAGGCGCGCATCGATGCGCTTGAGACAATCGTCCGCCGCCACTACCGCGACCGCCTCGCGCCGGCCGATCTCGCCGATCCGTTATTGCTGGACGAGAGCCGCGCGGCGCTTGAGGCGATCGGGCAGGTGTTGAATCTCGGGCCGGTGCATGACTTCCAGCGGATTTGAACGCGCTCCCATCGTCGAGACCGAGCGCCTGCGCCTCCGCGCGCACACCGCCACGGACTTCGAGGCTGTCCTCCCGATGTGGAACGACCCCATCGTTACGCGCTTCATCGGCGGTCGCGCCTACACCGGTGAGGAAGTCTGGCAGCGCGTGCAGCGTTATGCCGGATCGTGGGTCCTGCTAGGCCACGGCTTCTGGGTGATCGAGGAGAAGGCGACGGCGAGGCTGGTCGGCGAGATCGGGCTGATGGACGCCAAGCGCCACATCGACCCGCCTTTCGGCGAAGACCGCGAACTCGGCTGGGCGCTGCTCCCCGATGTCCATGGCCGCGGATACGCCACAGAGGCACTGCAGGCGGTGCTCGACTGGGAGCGTCAGGTGTTCAACGCGCCATGCCTCGTCGCCCTGATCGACCCCGACAACACCCGCTCCATCAGGCTGGCGAAGAAGTTCGACTTCAACGTCCGCGTCCGCTCGGTCTACAAGACGGTATCGACGATCCAGTTCGAGCGGAGGAGGCCGCAATGACTGGCGTGATCCTCGCGCTCGACCAGGGCACGACCTCCAGCCGCGCCATGGCCATCGGCCTCGACGGACAGGTGATCGCCTCAGCGCAGGAGGAGTTCCCCCAGATCTTCCCGCAGTCCGGCTGGGTCGAACATGATCCCGAAGCGATCTGGCGAACCCAGCGCCGCACGGCCGAACAAACCGTTGAACGCCTTGGCGACCGCAAGATCGCCGCCATCGGCGTTACCAACCAGCGCGAGACCGTGGTCGTGTGGGACCGCAAGACAGGCGAGGCGATCCACAACGCCATCGTCTGGCAAGATCGCCGCACCGCCTCGCGCACGCAAGAACTCGCCGCGCAAGGCCACGAAGCAATGGTCAACGAGCGTACAGGCCTTGTCCTGGACCCATACTTCTCAGCGTCGAAAATCAGCTGGATCCTGGACGCCGTCCCCGGCGCGCGCGCGCGCGCAGCGCGCGGCGAACTCGCCGCGGGCACGATCGATTGCTTCCTGATCTGGCGGCTCACCGGCGGCCAGGTCCACGCGACGGACGCCACCAACGCTTCGCGCACTGCACTCTACGACATACGCACCGGCCGCTGGGACGACGACCTCTGCAAGCTTTTCAACGTGCCCGCCAACATGCTGCCTGAGGTGAAGGACAGCGCCGACGACTTCGGCGCCACCGACCTGTTCGGCCCCACGCTACCCATCCGCGGCGTCGCGGGCGACCAGCAGGCCGCGCTGGTAGGGCAGGCTGGTTTCAACGCTGGCGACGTCAAGTCGACCTACGGCACCGGCGCTTTCCTGGTCCTGAACACCGGCGCCAAACGCAAGCACTCCACCTCGCGCCTGCTCGCTACGATTGCCTATCGCGTGGCAGGCAAGACAACCTACGCGCTCGAAGGCTCGATCCTCTCCGCCGGGTCCACCATCCAGTGGCTGCGGGACGAGCTGAAGGTCATCCGCGACGGCGCTCACGCCGGCGAACTCGCCGCGAGCATCGACGACACTTCAGGCGTCCACCTCGTCCCCGCGTTCACCGGCCTCGGCGCGCCGCACTGGGACTCGGACGCACGCGGCGCCATCCTCGGCCTCCAGCGTGGCACCACCATCGCGCACATTGCGAGAGCCGCCCTCGAAAGCGCCGCCTTCCAGACTGCAGAACTCCTCGAAGCCATGGCGAAGGACGGCGTTGCGCCTCAGACGTTGCGCGTCGACGGCGGCATGTCCCGCAATGACTGGCTCCTGCAATTCATGGCCGACATCCTCCGCATCGAAGTTGTCCGCCCGAAGAATGTCGAAACCACCGTCCTCGGCGCCGCCATCCTTGCGGCGGTGGGCGCAGGCGAGTTCGCGTCGCTCGATGAAGCTGCATCGCTCTGGCGACTGGATCGGAAGTTTGCGCCGCAGATGACGAGCGATGATCGCGAGGAGCGCCTCTCCGCCTGGAAGCGCGCCGTCGCCCGCATCAAGACGCAATCTTGATGCAGCAGCCCGGGCCAGGCTCCAACGCAGCCGCGTTCGCCCCGGCGCAAGATGACGTTTTCGCCCGCATCGCCGGCCGTTACGATCTCCTGTGCGACCTCTTCAGCATAGGCATCCACCGGCTCTGGAAGCGCGGCATGGCGAGCGCTATCGCGAAGCATCGCGGCGACGTCCTGCTCGATCTTGCATCGGGCACAGGCGACATTCCAGTCCGGCTCCTGCGCGGC
>CAIKXW010000080.1 GCA_903831485.1 uncultured Alphaproteobacteria bacterium
GAGGAGAAGGCGACGACGCCCCTGGGGCGGTCGGCTTCCGGGATGCGGCTGATGCGGTTCCACGCGCCGCGGATCTTGAAGGAGCCGGTGCGCTGCAGCGTTTCGGGCTTGATCCAGACGGGCGCGCCGACGATCCGGTCGAGGACTTCGAAGCGCAGGAGCGGCGTGTGGACGGCGACGCCCTTGATGCGTTGCGCGGCGTCTTCGACGTCTGCGAAAGTCGGGAGGTCGCGGAGGGGATCGGTGATCATGGCGCGCTTATGCGCCCGTTCGCCGGTCAATCGCAAACGAGGTTATCTAACCGACTGCTGAGAATTTCGAAGTCGAATCTGCGAGCTTCACCCTCGCCTGGTCGTACTCGCGGCGGAGTTGCGCGACGTAGCCGGCGGTGGAGATGCGCGTCTTTACGGCGCCGACGCCCTGACCTGCGCCCCAGACATCCTTCCAGGCCTTGGCTTTCGAGATGCCGCCGGACTGGAAGCTCATCGTGGCCTTGTCGCCTTCGGGTAGGTTGTTCGGGTCCATGCCGGCAGCGGCGACGGAGGGGGACAGGTAGTTGCCGTGGATGCCGGTGAAGAGATTGGAATAGACGATGTCTTTCGCGGCGCTGGCGACGATCATGTCCTTGTAGGCGTCGGACGCGCGGGCTTCGTCGGTGGCGATGAAGGCGGAGCCGATATAGGCGAGGTCGGCGCCCATGGCTTGTGCGGCGAGCACCTGCGCACCGGTGGCGATGGCGCCGGAGAGGGCGAGCGGCCCGTCGAAGAATTCACGGATCTCGCTGATCAGGGCGAAGGGCGAGAGCGTGCCGGCGTGGCCGCCTGCGCCAGCGCAGACGGCGATGAGGCCATCGGCCCCTTTCTCGATCGCCTTGTGTGCGTAGACGATGGTGGTGATGTCGTGCAGCACGATGCCGCCATAGGAATGGACGGCGTCGTTCACTTCAGGGCGCGCGCCGAGGGACGTGATGACGATCGGCGCCTTGTGTTTCACCACGAGAGCCAGGTCCTGCTCGACGCGGGCGTTCGACTTGTGGACGATCAGGTTCACCGCATAGGGCGCGATCTTCGCGGCTGGGTTCGCGCTGCGGGCGGCGGTCAACTCCTCATTGATGCGGGAAAGCCATTCGTCGAGCTGTTCGATCGGGCGGGCGTTGAGCGAGGGGAAAGAGCCGACAATCCCTGCCTTGCATTGGGCGAGCACCAGATCGGCGTTGGAGATGATGAACAGGGGCGACCCGATAACCGGAAGCGCGAGCTGGTTCGCCAAAGAGGCCGGAATAGCCATGAAATGTCCGATATGTTGCGGCGGGATTGGCTCCGGCCCTGCCGGACCATATCGGCCCTGCGACGCTGGGCAATGCGTCCGGGACGCCGCAAACCCTTGACGCAAGGCGAAGCCGATGCCTCATGGCCGGCGAGCGTACAGTGAGAGATTCATGGCGGACGACCTGCCCCTTTCTGCGGATTTCCCCGGTGGCGATGAGGCGCAATGGCGCGCCCTGGCCGAGAAGGCGCTGGACGGGGCGCCCTTGTCCAAGCTGACCACCAAAACGGAGCACGGCGTGCCGGTGCGGCCGCTTTACCGCTCGCCGGACTGGGCGCCGGATGCTTCGGGTATGCCGGGGCTGGCGCCGTTCATCCGGGGCGACCGGGCGGTCAACGACCCTTATCTACCTTGGGATATCCGCCAGATCGTCTCGCACCCGGACCCGGCGATTGCGGGCGACCAGGTGATGGAGGCGCTGGAGGGCGGCGTTTCGTCGATCGAGCTGCGCGTGGATGCAGCGGGCGAGCATGGCGTGGTGGCGCGCTCGGCCGTGGATATCGAGCGCGTGCTGAAGGGCATGAAGCTGGATCTGGCGCCGTTGGCGCTGGAGGCGACGGGCGCGTCGACGACGCAGGGCATTGAACTGGCGGCGTTGCTGGCCGCAGCGGTGGGGCGAGCTTCGACCGAGGCGTATGTGGCGTTCAACGTGGACCCGATCGGCGCGCTGGCGCGAACGGGCGCCCTGCCCGGTTCGACTGAAGAGGAGATCGCGCAGGCGGCTTCGTTTGCGCGCGACGTGGCGGGCGAGTTTCCGCTGGCGAGCGCGTTGCGGGCCGACTCGCGGCCGGTGCATGAGGCCGGCGGCACCGAGGTGCAGGAGCTGGCCTATCTGATCGCGTCGGGCGCGGAGTATATGCGCTCACTGCTGACGGCGGGGCTGACGGCGGATCAGGCGAGCCGCGCGGTGCTGTTCACGGTGAGCGTCGGCGCGGACTATCAGGTCGAGATGGCGAAGCTACGCGCAGCGCGGCGGATGTGGGGCCGCGTGGCCGAGGCGTTCGGAGCAACCGGCGCTGCTGCGGGAATGAAGCTGCAGGCGGTGACGTCACGGCGGATGCTGACGCGGCGCGATCCGTGGGTGAACATCCTGCGCAACACGGCGGCGTGCTTTGCGGCGGGCGTGGGCGGCGCGGACATCGTGACAGTGCGTGCGTTCACGGATGCGATGGGCTTGCCCGGCAAGCTGGCGCGCAGGCTGGCGCGGAATACACAGGTGATCGCACAGGAGGAATCCAGTCTCGGCAAGGTGGTCGATGCGCCGGGCGGCGCGTGGGCGATGGAGAAGCTGGGCGATGATCTCGCCAAGGCGGCATGGGCGCTGTTCCAGCAGGTCGAGCGTGAAGGCGGGCTGACCAAGGCGCTGGTGACGGGCGGGTTCCAGAATGGCGTGGCGGATGCGCGTGCGGCGCGGATCAAGGCCGTCGCGAAGCGCAAGGAGCTCGTCACGGGCGTGACCGACTTCCCGCAACTGCAGGAAGAAGTGCCGAGCGTGGAAGTGGTGAACCTGCACGCGATCGTGCGGCGCGCGGCGGAGGCTTCGGGCCGGGCGCCGGCGGCGCGTTCTTGGTTCTCGCTCAAGGCGGCCGCGCAGGATGGTGCGACGCTGGCCGATCTTTCACGCACGGCGGATGATGGCGGCGCCGAGGCCGAGTCACTTTGGCCGATCCGGCTGGCCGAGCCGTTCGAGCGGCTGCGCGATCTGGCGGACCAGCGGACGGCAGCGGGGCGTTCGCCGCAGATCTTCCTCGCCGCGCTGGGGCCGATGGCCGAGCACACGGCGCGACTGCAGTTTGCGCAGAACTTCTTCGCAGCGGGCGGCATCGGAGCGGTGCCGTCGGTGGGCGATGCGGTGTGGCTTGAGAAGGCTGTGAAATCTTCCGGCTGCTCGCTGGCCTGCATCTGCGGGTCGGACAAGCGGTACGCGGAAGAGGCGGTCGAGACCGCGCTGGCGCTGAAACGTGCTGGCGTGACGCGGCTTTATCTGGCCGGAAAGCCGGGCGAAATGGAAGCAGCATTACGCGAGTCCGGCGTCGACGAGTTCATCCATATCGGCGTGGATGTGCTTGCAAGTCTCGAGCTGGCGCACGCGGAGCTTGGTCTGGGCCGCTAGGCGCTTTCAGGTTTTCGTGACGTGGGGCTGGCTGGGCTTTCCGGCTTCGCGATCTACCTGCAAGGATGGGGGTCTCATGGGAGACCTGCTATGCGCGCTATTGTCTTCTCGACCGCACTTACTTTTTCGACCGCTCTGAGCCTTGTTCTGACGGCGTGCGGCCCATCCTCATCCACGGCCTCGCGAACGGCGGACGCTGAAAAACCGCAGGCTCCTGCGCGTGGCGCGCCGGTCCGGCAGGACGCGGCGAACAAGGCGGATGCCGTGCCCGCCTTCCCTGAACAGACGCGGGCGCCGGAGACCAAGACAAACGTCGCTTTGAAGGTCGAGACGATTGCGGACGGGATTGAGCAGCCGTGGGGATCGGCGGTGCTGCCGGGCGATGGTTCTCTGCTGGTGGCGTCCAAGGCTGGCAAGCTGTGGCTGGTGACGCCGGGCAAAGCGAAGACGGAAGTGACTGGAGTTCCGAAGGTAGATACGCGCAGCCAAGGCGGCCTGCACGACGTCTCGCTCGGGCTAGACTTCATGACGGCGCGCACGGTGTATCTTAGCTTCGCAGAAACCCGCGACGGCGGGAAGACATCGACCAGCCTCGCGCGCGGGAAGCTCTCGGCCGACAACAGCAAGCTGGAAGGCGTGCAGATCATCTTCCGGCAGGAGCCGGCGTGGGAATCGACCGGGCACTATGGCTCGAACCTCGAATGGGATTCCGCGGGCAACCTCTATCTCACCGTCGGCGACCGGCAGCAGCCGGAGTCGCGTGTGCTGGCGCAGGACATCAACACGCAGATCGGCAAGGTGCTGCGGCTGATGGCCGACGGCCAAGCGGCGAAGGGCAATCCGTTCGCAGGGCGCACCGACGCGAAGCCGGAGGTCTGGAGCTATGGCCATCGCAATGTGCAGGGCGCAGCGATCCATCCCGACACGGGCAAGCTGTGGACGATCGAGCATGGGCCGCGCGGCGGCGACGAGATCAACATTCCCGAGGCGGGCAAGAACTATGGCTGGCCGGTCATATGCTATTGCATCGACTATCCGGGCTGGGCGATCGGCGAAGGCATCACCGCCAAAGAAGGCATGGAGCAGCCGGTCTACTATTTCGACCCGGTGATCGCACCCGGGGACATGATCTTCTACACGGGCAATCTATTCCCGTGGAAAGGCGACATCCTCGCGAGCGGACTGAAGACCAGGGACATCGTGCGGCTCAAGCTTGATGGCGACAAGGTCATTGGCGAGGAGCGGGTGCTGACGGATCAGGGGCGCATCCGCGACATCGTGCAGGCGCCGGATGGAGCGCTCTATGTGCTGGTTGACGATGCGGGCAAGGTGCTGCGCGTGACGCCAGCGACTTGATCAGCCGTTGTAGGTCGAGTTTGCAAGGCCGGCGATGCTGTCGTTGAGCGCGGCGAACAGGCGCTCCGACAGGCTGTCGTAGCGCTCGCCGCCTGCACCCAGGTCGTTCCATGAGCCCATGCCGCCGAAGACCCAGGCGTGGTTGACTGCCTGCAGGACGCTTAGCTGGGCATCGCTGAAGCCCGGGTACCGGCGGATGTCGGGCAGCCATGGCGTGTCTTCGACTGTCTTGCTGGCAAGCGCTTGCGAGGCGCTGGCGAAGCAGTCCGCGAAGTTGGCGTAGCCCTCATCGCGCGCGTATGCTTCGATCTCGGGGAGGACGGTGCGCAGATCCGACAGGGCGACGTGAAGCTCGACGGGCTCCGAGTCGGCGGGGTCGATCTCGGCCTGCAGGATGTTGGTGCAGAGCCATGGCTTTGCGTCGCCACGTTCACCGAAGCGGTGGAAGCCCTGCCAGAGTTCGGAGCGATCCTGGCCTGCCGCCTCGATCAGCCAGCGCGGACCTCCACCGACGAAGCCGACCAGCATGCGGTCGCGCGTGTCGCTCTGCTGGTGGGGGCCGCGGACACTTTCGGTGTAGTGGAGGCGCAGACCTTTACACCACGGCTTCAGTGACGTGAACCACGACATCGGATCGGTGGCGCGCAGCGGATAGTCGTCGGCGTCCTTGCCGGACGCTGGAAGCGTGCGGAATTCGCAGAGCGCCATGAACTTGAATGTCGGTGCATCGGGCCAGAAGCCGGTAATGTCGTGGCTGGCAAGGTAGCGGTTGCCAGGAGCCGTCAGCATCAGGGCGTTTTCGATGGGGCCTTGTATCTGACGCCTTCCTGGGAGGCACGAGATCTTTCCACGCCGGGTTGTCTTTCCAGCCGGGCTCTAAGGGTGGCTGGTGCTTCTGCGGCACGTAGGGCGAAGGTTTCGCGGCGGCGGGATCGGGAATGTAGCGCGGGCAGTTGGGGAAGATATCGACGGGCGTGAAGCGGACGATGCCCTGCGCGCCTGGGAATTGCCCGATCAGCGGATCATCGAACGACACGTCGGCGTGGCCGTTGGCGCGGAGGCGCTTCGGCTTGTCGCCCATTCGGATGAAGAGCAGCCCGACGGCGGAATGCGCGGCGATGTTGCCAAGGCTCTTGAACATGCCGTTGCCGTCATAGTCTGGCCAGACCAGCAAGTTCGGCGCGATGATGCGGACGAAGCCTGGCGCGCCACCCTTGAAGGAGCAATCCGGCTGACCATCCGGCGCGCAGGTGGCGAGGAAGAAGAACTCCAGCGACTCGACGAAAGCCTTGTCGTGGTCGGTGAATTCGGAATGGCGCAGGCGTTCGACGAGACGGTCCACTAAGGCGGCAGAGCCAAACATCGTCTGGATGTCGCGATTGCCATCGTGGAACATTGGCATGGGGCGTCCTCCTCCCATGCCGAACAGATTAACGCCATCCTAGCGCATGCGCGATGTGGCGCGCTCGCAATTCTGATATTTGAAAGTATCTGTGACAGCGGTGGCGGCGCCGCAGAGGCCGTAGTTCGAGCTGTTGTCGGGGAAGCGGTTCAGGTCCGCGAGCGAAGCGGTGGGGACCCAGCCGGTGACGGATGGTGTAGCGCGCGCGGCGGCGCCTTCCTGTGTCGTGATGCGCGTGCGGTCGCCCGACACGCTGATGCGGCGGACATTCTGGTCCTTGCGGACGGTGGTGAGCGATGCGGCGCCGGGATTGAGATCCTGTATGACTTCGGTGTTGGCGCGCAGGAAGGCGCGGGTCGTGAAAGTCTGCTGCACGTCGCCCTCGACGTGGGCTGCTAGACGTGCGCCGCGATCGAGCCACTGGCCGAAATAGCCGCGCGTGGCGGGGTTCGCGAGGTTGGTGTCGATGGCGTAGCCGACCTGAGGCGGCGTGATATCGAGCGCGTTCTGGAAGAGCGTCCAGTTGTTGGTGTTGTAGAAGGCTTGCGTGCCGGAATGGCCGGTGGAGCCGGAGAGCCAGAAGTATTGCGCGAGGCCCTTCTCGCGGATGGCGTTGCATAGGCAACCGTTGGAGTAGACGCCCACCGCGATGTTCGAGCCTTCGAAGGCGCGCTTTACATCCTCGAAGTATTTGATGACGGGGTCGCGCATGGCGGCGTAGGGCCAGTCTGCGTCGACGCCGAAATAGATGGCGGAGCCTTCGGGCTGGCCGGCGGCTTCGGCCTGGCGCAGCGCCTGTTCGGCGTCTTCCTTGCCCCAGCTGTTCTCGAAGGTGCGGAAGCAGTTGTTGAAATGCTGGAAGACGCTGCCGATGGAGAGGCCTTCGCCGAGGATGATCTTTGCTTCTTCCGGCTGCAGGTCCTTGCCCGGCAGGCTGGGCGGCAATTGCGAGTAGTAGCGGAAGACGGTGCGGACGCCGTGGGCGCGGAGGGCTTTTGCTTTTGTTACGTCGAGGCGCGAGGCGGTGTCGGCGATCAGTGGAAAAGCGGAGGCGATGGGAACGGCTGGCGTTGACGGTGTGGATGGCGTCGAGGGCGTTACTGGAGTCGTTGGGGGTGGCGCTGACGGAGTTGGCGCGGGTTTGGGCGATGCGGACGGCGCCGATTCGCAGCCGATCAGAGCTGTGGTTGCAGCGAACGCGGACGAGGTCAGGAGAAAGTCGCGGCGATTGAGGCGCTGGGCCATGAGTCCCTCCTGACTTGCTGAGTGCTATCTAGCCCGCAACGGGGCGTAGCCCAGATGCATGCCGGCGTCGACGATGATGAACTCGCCGGTAACGTGGCGGCTTTCGGGCCCTGCGAAGAACAGGATGGTTTCGGCGATGTCTTCGGGCATCGAGGCGACGCGGAGCGGCGTCGAGCTGGCGACGGCGGCGGCGGTCTGCGCTTCGACTTCGTCGCCCTGATACTTCGTGAACCAGCCGGATCCGATATAACCAGGGCATACGGCGTTTACGCGGATCTCTGGTGCGTGGGCGCGGGCCAGCGACAAGGTCATGGTATTGAGAGCGCCTTTGGTCGCGGCGTAGGCGATCGACGAGCCGATACCGGTGACGCCGGCGATGGACGAAACGTTGACGATTGTCCCCGTCCCTGTTGCAGCGAGATGCGGCCGGGCTGCGCGGGTCATCTGGTAGACGGCGACGACGTTGACATTGTAGAGCCGCAGGAAGTCTTCAGAGTCGAGTGCGTCGAGATCGGAGTGCTTGGCGAACTTGGTGATGCCGGCGTTGTTGACGAGGATGTCGAGGCCGCCGAGCTTCTTCACCGCTGTATCCACTAGCGCGCGGCAGTCCGCGTCCTCGCCGACATTGGCTTGCACGGAGAAAGCTTCGACGCCGAGATTGCGGCAGGCGGCGACGGCTTCCTCTGCGGGACCAGCGCTGGAGTTGTAGTTGATGCAGACGTTGACGCCGCGTCTCGCGAGACCGAGCGCGGTGGCGGCGCCGAGGCCTGTGCCGCCGCCGGTGATGATGGCGCGCTTGCCGGTCATGCTGTTGGCGTCGGCCATGGCTCGCTCCTCATGTGCTGGTTCGCTGCTGACATTGCCGAAGCCGGGGCGTCAAGGCAAAGAGGGTGACCGTCCGATCTGGAGGAAGCGATCTCCGACGCCATCACATCGTTGCGTATCCGGCAGCTTATCTTTAGCGTTGTTGGACGCCGGCCGGGCACGGAATTGGCCGCGGCTACGTTGGCCGGCGTCCAACAACGCCGAGTGTAGGTAACCGCGGGAGACGGGTGGGAGGGCGCTATGGGGTTA
>CAIKXW010000081.1 GCA_903831485.1 uncultured Alphaproteobacteria bacterium
CCATCGCCACCATGATCCGCGTCTTGTTCCCGCGCTCGATGAAGCCGCCGCACAGCGCGCCTGCAAGGACGTAGGGCGCGTAGGTCAGCGCAGCCAGAAGGGCTGCCTCCCACGGCGACACGGACAGCACGCTGACGGCGATGATCGGCAGGGCCGTGCGCGTGATGCGGCTGCCAAAGGCGGACAGGATCTGCGCCGCCCACAGGCGATTGAAGTTGGCGTTGCCCCACAACGGCGAGGCGCGCCGGATGAATTCGAACATTTGAGATGCTTCCAACAGGTTCGTCATGCGCGCGACCAGCGGTCACGCAGCGAAGGCACGGGTGTGCCGGGCCGGGCGGAACCCCGGCGCGAACTAGGCGGTAACGACCCTCATGGGCGGCTCCAGTGGAAGTAGCGAGGGCTTAGACCCTGTTCAGCGTGAGGGTCAATCCATCGGAACCCATGCCGGCGAGACCCGTTGCTAGACGATACCCAATTCAAGGAGCCACCGATCATGGGCCACACCCGTAAGACCGAAGAAGCACCCGAGAAGCAACTCTGGGAGCAACTCGACAAGGTCCGCGCCGGCATGCTCGGCATCGAAGGCTCGCACAGCCACATGCAGCCCATGGCGCATCAGGCTGACAAGGACGGCGAGGCGCGCCTCTGGTTCTTCACGAGTCGCACATCCGACCTCTTCCGCGAACTCAGTGGCGGAGCGCACGCCCACTTCTGCGTCACGGGCAAGGATCAGGACTACCACGCCTGCCTGATGGGCGATCTGCATGAGAACCGTGATCGCGGCAAGATGGAGGAATACTGGAACGACCATGTCGCCGCCTGGTGGCCGACGAAGAACGATCCCGACATCGCGCTGCTGGAGTTCGACCTGCTCGATGCCGCGATCTGGGCATCGACGCGCAACCCGATCCGCTACGCCTGGGAAATCCAGAAGGCCAAGAACTCGGAGAAGGAGCCCGACCTAGGCGCTCGCGCGCATCTGGACTTTACCGCACCGAAGGGTTCGCCCGCGCGCAAGGATGTCGACAAGAGCCACTAATCCGGCAACAGGAACACGCTACGCCAGCCCTTCCCGGCCAATGGCGTAGAAGCGCTCCTTGCGCTGGGCGCGCAGGTCGTCGGCTGACATGCCATCCAGCGTGGTCAGCGCCTTCTCGATGGCGTCGCCGACTTTCTCGATAGCGACTTTCGGATCGCGATGCGCGCCGCCCATGGGCTCTTTCACCACGGCATCGACGATGCGGAATTTCTCGAGATCCTGCGCCGTGATCTTCATGGCTTCGGCCGTGTCCTTGGCGCGCTTGGCGTCGTGGAACAGGATGGATGCGGCGCCTTCCGGCGAGATCACGGAATAGACGGCGTGCTCCATCATCAGCACCTTGTTGCCGGACGCGAGCGCGACTGCGCCGCCTGAGCCGCCCTCGCCCACGATCACGGAGATCATCGGCGTATCGAGGGTCAGGCACGCCTCGATCGCCCGCGCCAGAGCCTCGGCCTGGCCGCGCTCTTCCCCGCCCTTGCCCGGAAACGCGCCCGACGTATCAACCAGCGCCACTACCGGCAGGCCGAACCGCCCCGCCAGTTCCATCAGGCGCACAGCCTTGCGGTAACCCTCCGGCTTGCCCATTCCAAAATTGTGCTTGAGGCGCGTCTGCGTATCGCGACCCTTCTCATGACCGATGACGACGACGGGCCGGCCGCGGAATCGCGCAAGGCCGCCGAGGATAGCGTCGTCATTCATGAACTTGCGGTCGCCCGCCAGTTCGACGAATTCGTCGAACAGGCCCGAGACATAGTCCATGAAATGCGGCCGGTCCGGATGGCGCGCGACCTGCGTCTTCTGCCAGGCGCTCAGGTGGCCGTAGATATGCTCGAGCTGCTTGTGCGCCTTTTCGCGCAGCTTGCCGACTTCCTCGCCCACCGCTGCGCCGCCCGTGGCTTCCAACTCGGCGATCTTCTTTTCGAGATCGGCGACGGGTTTTTCAAATTCGAGATAGGTTGATACGGCCATCGGGAGGCTCCGCAAATCGAGACGGCGACATACCCCCCGCCCCGCATCCCGGCAAGCATGCGTAGCCTAGCGCCCGGAAATCGATCATTTTTCCCGGACTATGCGAGTGTGAACATACCCTCGATCACGGTGCGCGCGCGGCCGATCAGCTTAACCCGGTCGCCCTCAAGCCGCGTTGTGATGTGCGCCCCGCGGCCTGGATAGGCCTGGAAACAGTTCAACTCGGCCTTGCCCAGCATCTTTGAAAAGTACGGCGCGATGATGCAGTGGGCAGATCCCGTCGCCGGGTCTTCGGGGATGCCGGACCCCGGCGCGAAGAAGCGCGAGACCACGTCGAAGCCTTCGGCGGCGCCCGGCGCTGCACAGACCAGATTGCCGCGTCCGCCCGTCGCCCCGCCCGAGATCTCGTTCACGCGGATGAGGTCAGGCTTGAGCGCCCGCACTTCGTCCGGCGTCGCAAACACCGCCATCAGATATGGCCCTGCCACCACTTCCTGAGGCCACGCATCAAGCGCCTCGACCAGCCCATCCGGCGTCGGAACCGCGCGCGGCGGCTGGGCTGGGAAATCCATCTCGAGCCGCCCATCGGCAAGACGCTTCACGGTGAGCCGTCCAGACTGGGTGTCGAAACCGATCTCCGGCCCATCGAATCCAAGATGCGCATACAGCGCATGCGCACTCGCCAGCGTCGCGTGTCCGCACAGCGGAACCTCCATCGCAGGGGTGAACCAGCGCAGGTCCCACACGCCCGCATCCTTCGCGACGATGAAGGCGGTCTCGGCCAGATTGTTCTCCGCCGCGATCGCCTGCATCACGTCAGCCGGCGGGAAAGCTTCCATCGGCATCACGGCTGCAGGCCCGCCGGCCATCGGCCGCTCGGCGAAGGCGTCGATCTGGAAGAAACGACAGGCGCTCATCGTGCGCTCCATGCGGAAACGCGCAATCTACGCCCGGCGTCAGGCGCTGTGAAACGATATCTGCTGATGCATCGATTAGCTGGGCTGGCCTCAGCCGTCACACGCGCGCTCGAGCGTCCACTTGCCCGTGTCACCCTCGGTGTTCTTCATCGTGCCGCTGCCGCGTTCGCCGTCAAAGGCGCCGTCATAGTCTGCATAGTGGTCGTTGGTGTCGAAGTGCAGCTTCCCGCCGTCGAGCGACCACTTGCCATTGTCGTAGGTCGTGCCGTCATAGGCGTAGACCATCACGCCATCCTCGCGGAACTGGGTCGCGGGGCGGTCGTCATCGCCGTCCTGCCACACCTCGTCGAGCAACCATGGCGACCAGTCGCTCGCATTGGCGCAAGGCTTGAGCAGCGCTTGCCGGTAGTCGGGCGCCGGCGCAGCCGCAGGCGGCGGCTTGCTGGCGCAGGCCGCGAGGCCGGCGACCGCGATCGCAAAAATCATCGTTCTCGCCCTCATGCTCGCCACTCCCGGCCTCTGACTTGCCCGGCCGACCTCCCGGCAGGGGAGATTCTAAGCCCACACAAAAAAACATCGGACGCGGATAGACGCGCCGTCATTCATCTGTCACATTAGTGTCATGAAACTGATACATGCGATTCTAGGGGTTGGGGCGGCGAGCCTTTTGCCGACCGCTTTGGCCCAGGAGCCGGTCTCGAAAGAGGCCCGTGGTTACGCCATCACCATCGAGTCCGAGGTGAAGCCAATCGCCGAACCGGCGTTGCGATACCCCGCTTATGCCGGGTCCCGCGCCCTCGAGGGATCGTGCAAGGTCACATTTGCGATCTCGACCGCGGGCGAGGCCGACGCCATCCGCGTCGGTGCGTGTTCCTCCGAAGCATTCCGCCGCGCCGCCAAAACCACCGTCGAGCAAATGAGTTTTGCGCCGCGCACGGCGGCTCTTGCGAGCGCCAGCATGGAGATCAGCTGGGCGTTCGAGGATGTCGCCGTCCAGACGGCCAGCCTCAACTAGGCTGGATGGTTCACACCGCTTGAATGGGCGCGCCGCACCGGCGCGCCCTTTTGCGTTCTGACGTCAGGTTTTCAAAGGCCGCCACTTCGCGAACATGATCGCGAAAGCCTCCGGGTCGCGTGACGGCCAGCCGTGGTCGACCGGACCACTGCCCTGCCCCAGCCCCGGCGCGCGCGCGATCGCCTCGACCAGATAGGCGCGCGCCAGAGCGACGGCATCAACCAGTGTCAGCCCACGCGCTAGCCCGGCGGCGATGCCGGACGCGAGCGTGCAGCCCGTGCCGTGAGTCGCCTTCGTCACAATGCGGGGGCCGTCAAAGAAATGCTCGCCAGACTGGGTCGCAAGCACATCGACGATTACGTCGCCGCCAACATGCGCGCCTTTGACCAGCGCCGCGATGGCCCCCATGTCGAGCAGCTTCTCTGCGGCCCGCCTCTGCCCGTCCAGCGTGTCGACGGCCTTGCCGGTCAACACTTCCGCCTCCGGCGCATTGGGCGTGACCAAAGTCGCATGCGGCACCATCAACTGGCGCACCGCATCCACCGCTTCCTTCGGAAGCAGGACGTCGCCTGAAGATGAGACCATCACGGGATCGATGATGCGAGGCGTCTTAGGCGCGAGATCCTCGATCGCCTCGGCCAGCGTCTCGACGAGCAGCTTGTCGCCCAGCATGCCTGTCTTGAGCGCATCGGCCCCGATATCCTTCAGCACAGCTTCCATCTGCGCGCGCACAGCTTTCGGGGGCGTCGCCACGACGCCGCTGACGCCGAGCGTGTTCTGGATCGTCAGCGCGGTAATCGCCGTCGCCGCATAGCCGCCAAGCGCCGTCACAGTCTTGATGTCGGCCTGGATACCCGCACCGCCGCTCGAATCCGATCCGGCGATGACCAGCACCCGCCCCCTTGGAACGTCCTTCTTGTCCTGCGCCATGCGTCGAGCCTTGGGTGATGTGGCGACCTTCCTAGCCACACGCGAAGCTCTTGCCCATGCCTAGGGGTGCGGAAAGGGCGTCCTGAAATCGAAGGCCTCTGCGGTCGGACCAAGACGCGCGATCAGGTCAAGCCGCGCCTTGGCATCGTGCAGGGTCGGCGTCGCGCCGGCTCTCACCCACCACATGGCAAGATAGGCGGGCAGTTCGTCGAACCACTCACGACGCCGGCGCATGATCGCGCGGTGCGTCTGGTTTCGGTAGGCGAACGCGGCCAGATCGTCGATCGACCGCCACACAGTAAGGTTGATGGTCAACCGGTCATCGCCGAACACGGACCCGTCGGCATTCTCGCCTTCGCCGATCATTCGCCAGGCGAAACCCGGCGCTGCTTCGGCGAGCGCATTCACCTCATCGAGCGCCGCCTCGAATGCGGCGTTTGCAGGCGATCCGCGCGCCGCCCGAAAACGCGCGACGTTGATCTGCGCGATGTGCCAGCCCTCGCTCATGCGCCACAGCTAAGCGCATTCGCGTCGGCCTATCCAGCCTTGCGTCCCGGACCGCCCCCGCTGAGGCGCGCCAGCGCCTGGTCGAAGTCGGCCGGCCGGTTACCCTCGAACTGCAGGTGCGTGCCGGAGCTGTCCTGTCCCAGAACGCGGAACGGCACTTGCTGGTCAGCAACCTTGAGACGTCCCGTCGCACCGCTACGCAGGTCAGCGCCTTCACCAAGCAGTGCGCCGCCACGAGAGAGATTCTCGATGGTGACCTTCTGCCGGCTATCGACGAGCTCACCCGTGACCCCGACATTGAACCGCTCGTCGCCGCGGCGATTGACGTCCGAGGTGGACGTCCGGACGACCCGCACGATTGCAGCGCGCAGGCGATCAATGGACTCGTCCACATCGCTGACCGTCGAACTCAGCGAGCGCGCGCCTTCGCCCGTCCGCGCAGCTTCGGCGAGGACCACCGCGACTGAATCCGAGACATACTCGGCCGCCTTGGCGGTTTCCGAAACGTGCCGCGCGATCTCCAGAATTGTCGCGCTCTGTTCTTCCATCGCAGCGGCAATGACGGTCGACCCTTCATCGACAGATGCAATCTGACGCCCGATCTCCGAGACTACAGTCGTGGTCTCGCGCATGACATCCTGGATCCCGGCAACGTGCCTGCGGATCTCTTCCGTCGACCTGGCAGTCTGGCTCGACAGTGATTTGACTTCCGCAGCCACGACCGCGAAGCCGCGTCCAGCCTCGCCCGCGCGCGCCGCCTCGATCGTCGCATTGAGCGCAAGAAGATTGGTCTGATCGGCGATCTCCGAGATGATGTTGGCCACATCGCCAATCTTGCCGATGGCCTCGGCAAGGTTGCTCACGGCAACGCGCGTGCGCTCGCTGGTCTCGACCGTAGCCGATGTCACCGAGCGGGCGCGGCCCAGCTGTTCGGAGACTTCACGGATCGATGCGGAAAACTGTTCAGTCGCGGCCGTGACGCTTGTGGCGCTCATCATGGCCTGTTCGGCTGCGGCCGCCACCCCCTGGCACTGCTCGGTCACATTGCCGACAGAGGCGGCCATCGCCGCTGCCAGTTCCGTCATGCGACCGGCCTGTGCGCCCACATGGCTCACCGCCGAGCCGGCTTCCGATTCAACGGTCGCAGCCATGGTTTGCAGCGACTCGCGACGCATGTTCTCGGCCCGCGCCGCATCCTCGACCTGCCTCGCGCGGAGCGCTTCCATGTCGACAAGATTCTGGCGGAAGACATCAAGGACGCGGACCATCTCGCCGATTTCGTCCCTGCGATCGGCGCCATCAACCCGGACATTGAGATTGCGGCGTGAAAGCTGCTCCATGACCCTGGTGACGCCTGCGACGGGACGGATCACGCGGACGAAAAGCAGGTAGAAACCTCCCATCGTAATCGCCAGAGCTGAAGCGATCATCGCATACTGGATGATGGTAAACTGGGCAGAGTCCGACCGGGCCTTCTCCTCAAGGCTGGCCTGCAGCGCCACCGCCCCCGCCACGATCGCATCGACATGCTTGCGGTGATCTGCATAGGCGGACGTGACCTCGCCATAGGCGGCTTCCACGGCCACAATATCGCCGGCCTCGATTGCCGGCATCAGGCGGCGCTCAACGGCGGTCCAGAACTTCTCCGCCTCAGCATGCGATTGCACGGAGATGAGGTTGTAGAGCTCAGCGTCCGAGCTGGCGTCGTTAGGCCAGCCCGACTTGTCCGACCAGAAGGCGTGACGGGTGTTGTACTCCCCCTTGAGCTTGGCGAGCCTCTGCTTGTGGCTCTCCACAGACTGCGGGCTGTTCTTTGCCAGCGTTGCTTCAAGGTAGGATTCGATGAGGTAGGCTGGCGGGGGCAGCACGTCCGCCACCAGATCCTTCGCGCGCACGATCTGGCCGTATTTCTCGCTGTTGATCGCCATCTGCGACGATGCAAACTGCTGAACGCCAACCGAGCCGGCAAAAACCGTACATACAACGCCGCCAAGCACGATCAGCAAGGAACGAA
>CAIKXW010000082.1 GCA_903831485.1 uncultured Alphaproteobacteria bacterium
CGCCGCCAATCCCGATCTGTTCTGAGGCAGGAAAAAGGAGCCTGTCATGAGCATGTTCAAGAAATTCATTACCTGGATCGTCGCGATGTTTGCGGCCGCCACGCTGATGGTGGCTTACGCCGCCGATCCGGTCATCGAGCAGGCCAAGGCGCAAGGCGTCATCGGCGAGCAGTTCGACGGCTATATCGGCATCGCCGATCCGGGCCGCGTCTCGCCCGATGTGAAGCGCAAGGTCGACCAGATAAATGCTGGCCGCCTCGCCGAATACACGCGCATCTCGCAGAAGACCGGCGACCCGGTCTCCACTGTCGCGGTCGCGATGGCGGAGAAACTGTTCGCCAATGCGTCGCCCGGCGAGGTCCTCAAGGCGGGGCCGGGCGAAACGTGGAAGAAGAAACCTTAACGCGCGATCCGTGCGTTAACGATTGAAGCAACACATGGCGTCGCCCAGCGGACTTACCCCCGCCGGGCGTTTGCCTTTAGGTGCGTGATGTCGCGAAAGACTGTCATCATTCTCGCACTCGTGCTGGTTCCCGTCGCGCTGATGGTGGCGGGCGCAACGCTCGGCATAGGCGGAAACGCCTTTCCAAATGCGCATTTTGTCGCCGCCTTCGCGATTGGCGCCACAGGCTCGGTGCTTCTCTCCGTCGGTCTCTTCGCCTTGTCCTTCCATAGCGCTCGCTCCGGCCATGACGACCAGGTCCGCGACGAGAGAGGCTGGCAGGAAACGGACTCGGATGGGGCCTAATTCCGGCTTGGGGCTGGGACTCCAAATCAGCTAGCTTCCGATTCGGTTGGGCGGCCCATTCGGGGCGGGAGAGCTGTTGCTATGATGGATTCATCCAGGCTGGCGTCATACGTCGCCTCCCGCATCTGCCATGATGTGGCGTCACCCCTGACTTCAATGATGCAGAGCATGGAGCTGATGTTCGACGACAGTCTCGGCCCGGCCATGAAGGCCGAGGGCGAGAAGGCGCTCCGCACCGGCCTCGCCACGCTGGAGGCCAAGCTGCGCTTCATACGCTTTGCCCACGGCAGCCAGATTCTTTCGATCAATGACAGTTTCTGCAGCACGGGCGAGGCTAAGGACCTCTTCGTCAAGCTGTTCGCCACCAACAGCCGGACCGAACTCGACTGGCAGGTCGCCACCCAGCGCATCACCAACCGCCAGATGCGCCTCCTGATGAACATGGCGCTGATCATGATCGAGCCCTCTGCCCGCGGCGTCTGCGTCGTGTCCGCGAAAGAGCAGGGCGACAAGCTCGTGCTCGACGTCGAGGCGCGCGGCCAGTTCTCCAAGCTCAAGAGCGAAGTGCTCGACGCGCTCGAGGGCAAGGAGCCCGGCGGCGGCTGGGGCGGCGGCGCGATCCAGCCCTACTTCACCCGCGTCCTCGCCGAGGAAGCCGGCTTCAGCATCGAACCCCGCGCCGTCCCCCAGGCCGCCGGCCTCGCGTGCGTCGGCCCGTTGGCGCCGCTCTAACTCCGCCAAACGCCGAGAGGCCGCCCGGCGCTTTGTTTCACCGGTCGCGTTGTCGCGAGAAAGAACGTGGCAGGCGCCCGGGGTTCATCAAAACACAGCTCGGCGCCCAAGCTGGGCAGGCCAGGCGCGCAGATGGCGTTCAACAGCGCCATATCTGAATCCGCCGAAGCGAAATCTTAACCCCGAGAGGGCCTTAATCGTCCAAAGCACAAAATTACGCGTGCTGCGGAAACCCGTCATGGATGATCTTCTCAGCGAATTCCTCACCGAGACAGCAGAGAGCCTCGATGTCATCGACACCGAGCTCGTACGTTTCGAGAGCCAGCCCGAAGACGCGGCGACACTCAACAACATCTTCCGCCTCGTCCATACCATCAAAGGCACGTGCGGCTTCATCGGCCTGCCGCGGCTCGAATCCATCGCCCACGCAGGCGAGACCCTGCTCGGCAAATTCCGCGACGGCGCGCTCCCCGTCACGCCCGACGCCGTCACGCTCGTCCTCGCATCGATCGACCGCATCAAGCTGATCCTCGCCCACCTCGCCGCCGAACAGGTCGAACCGCCGGGCGACGATCGCGACCTCATCGCGCAGCTCGAACACGCAGCCGAAGGCGGCCTCGCCGCAGCAGCCCCGCCGCCCCCGCCCAAGCCCGCGCCTGTCGTCGTCGCTGCGCCCGAACCGCCTGAAGGCGAGGGCAGGTGGGACGCTGACCAGGGCCGCTTCCTCCGCCCCGGCGAAGTCTCGCTCGCCGATCTCGAAGCCGCCTTCAAAGCCACCGAAGGTCCGCCGCCGGTCGAGGTCAAGCCCGCCGCCGCCGCCTCCGTCGCGGCCATCGCGGCGATGCCCGACCAGGACGACGAAAAGAAAAGCGCGCTCGGCCCCAGCACGATCCGCGTCAATGTCGACGTGCTGGAATCGCTGATGACCATGGTCTCCGAGCTGGTGCTCACGCGTAACCAGCTGTTGCAGATCCTTCGCAACTCCACCGACAGCGAGTTCAAGGCTCCGCTGCAGCGCCTCTCCGGCGTTACCGCCGAGCTGCAGGAATGCGTGATGAAGACGCGCATGCAGCCCATCGGCTCGGCGTGGAAGAAACTCCCGCGCATCGTCCGCGACGCCTCGAACGACCTGCACAAGAAGATCGACCTCGTCATGGAAGGCGAGGCGACCGAACTGGATCGCCAGGTGCTCGAACTGATCAAGGATCCGCTCACGCACATGATCCGCAACTCGTGCGATCACGGCGTCGAAACCATCGCGCAACGCATTGCCGCAGGAAAATCCGAGAACGGCACGATCAAGCTGCGCGCCTATCACGAAGGCGGTCACATCCTCATCGAGGTGTCCGACGACGGCGCCGGCCTCAATACCGACCGGATCCGCTCGAAGGCCATTGAGAAGGGCGTCATCGACATCGCCGAATCCATGGCGATGACCGACGCCCAGATCCACCGCCTCATCTTCGCGCCCGGATTTTCCACGGCCGCAAAGGTCACCAACATCTCAGGCCGCGGCGTCGGCATGGACGTGGTGAAGACCAATGTCGAGCTCATCGGCGGCACGATCGACCTGCGCTCGCGCTACGGCCATGGGACGACCTTCATCATCAAGATCCCGCTGACTCTCGCCATCATCTCGGCGCTCATTGTCGGCGTTGAGGATCACCGCTTCGCCCTGCCGCAACTCTCCGTCCTCGAACTGGTCCGCGCCGGCAAGCGCTTCGAGCACAAGATCGAGCTCATCAATTCGACGCGCGTCCTGCGCCTGCGCGACCACCTGCTGCCGCTCGTCGCTCTCTCCGACTGCCTCAACCTCATGGTCGACGAAGACCGCGGCGATCGCAGCGCCTGCATCGTCATCATGCAGGTCGGCGAACTGCGCTTTGGCCTGATCGTCGACGAAGTATTCGACACCGAGGAAATCGTCGTGAAGCCGCTGTCGAAGCGTCTCGGCGCCATGTCCGAGTACTCGGGCGCCACCATCCTTGGCGACGGTTCCGTCATCATGATCCTCGATCCCAACGGCATCTCGCGCTCGGTCGCCAATGTCGAGCGCAGCGTCAACCGCCTGCTCGACGAGCAGTCCCGCGCTGCCGCGGCCGCGGCGAAGGCTTCGGAGCACAAGGTCAGCCTGTTGCTCTTCTCGGCCGGCGGCGCCGAGCCGCGCGCTTGCCCGCTCTCGCTCGTCACGCGTCTCGAAGACCTCGACGCCTCGACCATCGAGATGACCAGTCGTGGCCCCGTCGTCCAGTACCGCGGCCGTCTCATGCCGCTCGCCCCGGCCGGTGGAACGGTCCGCCACGAGGGCCGCCAGCCCGTCCTCGTCTTCAGCCAGGGCTCCGTCGTCGTCGGTCTCGCCGTCGACGCCATCCTCGACATTGTCGAAGAGACCCTCGACATCCAGCTCGGCGGCCAGGCGCCCGGCGTTCTCGGCACGGCCGTGCTCAAGGGCAAGTCGACGGAGATCGTCGATGTCGGCCACTACCTCAGCCAGGCCGAACCCGCCTGGGCTTCTGCCGCCATCGAGATGGACCCGCGCGCCAACCGCAAGCGCGTCCTGCTGATCGAGTCCCACCCCTTCTTCCGCAACCTGCTCGCGCCGATGGTCAGCGCCGCCGGCTATGACGTCACCGTCGCGGAAGGCCTCGAAGAGGCGAGGGCGCGCCTCGCGGCCGGCGCCACGTTCGACGTGGTTCTCACCGACGCCGACAGCCCCATCGACAATGTCGCCGGAGCTCAGGTCATCCCGCTCTCCAGCCGCCGGGACGCAGAAGCAGTTCCGAAATCAGATCGTTATGCGCTGCTGGACGCGATCCAGCGCGCCATCCGCAGCGGAGAAGCCGCATGAGCATTCGCGAATACGTCACCTTCCGGATCGGCGAGCAGCTGTTCGGCTTGAGCGTCACCGAGATCCACGACGTCTTCCGCCCCGCCCGGATGACGCCCGTCCCGCTTTCCAATTCGGAAATCGCCGGCGTCCTCAATCTTCGGGGACGAATTGTCACCGCAATCGACGCCCGCAGCCGCCTCGGCCTGCCTGCGCGAGAAAAAACAGATAAAGTTCAGAGTCTTGCGATCGGCGTCGAGTATGGCGGCGAAAGCTTCGGGATGGTCATCGACGAGATCGGCGACGTTGTCCGGCTCGACGACACCGAGTTGGAGCAAAATCCCGTTAACCTTGACGCGACATGGTCAGGTGTATCGCGCGGCGTCTACCGCCTCGACAACCGGCTGCTGGTCATCATGGACATCGACCAGATGCTCGCCGGCGCAGGACAGGGAAGCGCCGCGGCCGCGGCTTGAGGGATGGGTCATGAAACGCTGTCTGATTGTTGACGATAGCCGGGTCGTCCGGAAAGTCGCCCGCCGCATTGTCGAAGACCTTCGCTTCGAGGCTGACGAAGCCGCCGACGGCGCCCAGGCGCTGGAAGCCTGCCGCAAGACCATGCCCGACTGCATCCTGCTCGACTGGAACATGCCCGTGATGAACGGCATCGACTTCCTGCGCGCCCTGCGCCGCGAGCCGGGCGGCGAGCGCCCCACCGTCGTCTTCTGCACGACCGAGAATGACATGAGCCACATCGCCGAAGCCATGCGCTCCGGCGCCAACGAATACATCATGAAGCCGTTCGACTCCGAGATCATCGAATCCAAGTTCAACGAAGTCGGCCTCTGCTGAGCCATTTGAAACCGTGACGCTTGCATCCCGCCAGCCTGAGTCCGACCGCCGCGTCCGCGTCATGCTTGTGGACGACAGCGCGATCGTGCGCGGATTCATGCGGCGTTGGATTGACGAGGACCCGCGCGTCGATCTCGTGAAAGTGTGTTCCGACGGCCAGCAGGCCGTCGCCGAAGTCGCCGCCACCAAGCCGGACGTCATCGTGCTCGACATCGAGATGCCGAACATGGATGGCCTCACCGCCCTTCCGCATCTGCGCCGTCTCGCGCCCGACGCCCGCATCATCATGGCCTCGACCCTGACGACCCAGGGCGCACGGCAGACGGTCAAGGCGCTGTCGCTCGGCGCCGCTGATTTCATCGCCAAGCCGCAGGCCAGCGCCATGGGCGGCGTCGACAGCTATCGGCGCGACCTGATCGACAAGATCGTCGCTCTCGGACAGCGGGCTGGCCTGTCCCGATCCGGCACGGCGCAGTCGCGCCCGTTCAACCTGCGCCCGCGTTCGCCGGTGCTCGCGCCGGCCTCCGTCCTGGTCATCGCCGCGTCCACCGGCGGGCCGTCGGCGCTCCCCGTCTTTCTCGGACCCATCGCGCGCCGTATCGAAGTGCCGATCCTGATCGTCCAGCACATGCCTGCAACATTCACCCCCGTCTTCGCCGAGAAGCTGGAATCCGTCATCGGCAAGCGCTGCCGCGAAGCGGTCGATGGCGATGTGCTCGCCCCGGGCTGCGTTTTCCTTGCGCCGGGCGACAAGCACATGCGCGTCGCGCGCGGACCTGCCGGCCGCATCGTCACGCTGGATCGCGGCGAGCCCGTCAACTTCTGCCGCCCCGCCGCCGATCCTCTCTTCGAATCCGCCGCCGCCGCCTTCGGCAACCGCGTCCTCGGCGTCGTCCTAACCGGCATGGGCCATGATGGCCGTGACGGGGCAGGGCATGTCGTGAAAGCCGGCGGACGCATCATCGCCCAGGATGAAGCGACCAGCGTTGTGTGGGGCATGCCCGGCGCCGTCGCCGCGGCCGGACACGCGGAAGCCGTGAAGCCTCTCAAAGACCTCGGTGCACTGGCGTTGCGTATGTTGAACGGAGAAGCTGCGTGAACAGTCAGGATTTCGATTTCGTCTCACAGCTTCTGCGCAAGCGCGCCGGAATCGTGCTCGGCACCGACAAGATGTACCTGCTCGAAAGCCGCCTCGCCCCGCTCGCGCGCAAGGAAGGCCTGCCCTCGATCGACGATCTCATCCAGGTCGTCCGCTCCCGTCGCGACGAGCGCCTGATCACGCAGCTTGTCGACGTCATGACGACCAACGAGACCTTCTTCTTCCGCGACAAGACGCCGTTCGACCACCTGAAGGAAGCCGTCCTCCCCGTCCTCGGCCAGGCCCGCAAGGGGCAGCGCATCCGCATCTGGTGCGCCGCCTGCTCGACGGGACAGGAGCCGTACTCCATCGCGATGATGATCGACCAGCAGCCCGCGCTCACCGGCGGCGTGCCGGTCGAGATCGTCGCCACCGACATCTCCGAGCGCTGCCTCGACCGTGCGCGCCAGGGCCTGTTCACGCAGTTCGAAGTCCAGCGCGGCCTGCCGATCCAGATGCTGATGCATCACTTCACACAGCAGGATGATCACTGGCGCATCTCCGAGCGCATCCGCTCGATGGTGACGTTCCGCAAGATGAACCTGATGGATCCGGCCTACAACCTCGGCAAGTTCGACGTCATCTTCTGCCGCAACGTCCTGATCTACTTCGACGGCCCGACCAAGTCCGAGGTGATGAACCGCCTGGCCCAGTCGATGAACCCGGGCGGCTTCCTGATGCTGGGCGCCGCCGAAACGGTCATCGGCCTGACGCAGGCGTTCGAAAGCGCGCAGGATCGCCGCGGCCTGTACAAGCTGTCCTCGAAGGCCATCAAAGCCGCCTGATCCGGCCATCTCGCCGCAGCGGGACGTTCTGTCTCAGCCCGAAGTCGTCCGGCGCCACCGGTTTCTGCGGTGAGCCGTCCCAGCCTGCGTCAACACGCCATGGCTAATGTCACGTCTGTGTCGCTGAGTGTAGCGAACCTTGCCGACGTCAGGGCGTCACGGAACTCGCCGATGCAGAAGCGCTTCATCATCTGGGTCCCCGCCTTCGCCATCCTCGCGATGGCCCTCGCCGTCGCCGGCCCCATGCCTGCGCCCGAAACGCCCGCCGCCGAACAGCGCGCCGACAGGTAGCGCGGACGCCCTTCGCAATGAGGCAAGCTCCCGCCACGCGGTTCCGCCCACTGAAATGGGGCGGACAGGTGGGGGGTGATCTCTAAACGTGTCCCGCTAAAACCAGCTGATTCTGGACGCACCTTCTCGAGTTCATCGCGAACCATTTCAACGCGCTGCACGCATCAATCCCGCCGATTCCAGACCAG
>CAIKXW010000083.1 GCA_903831485.1 uncultured Alphaproteobacteria bacterium
CGACTCCGGCTCTGCGATTGGCGGCGGCACGAATGCCGACGAACGGCAGTTTTCCATGGAGGAAAGCTACCGCAAGAAGGTTCTCGACGTGATCGAGAACATCGCCGGCCCCGGCGCCGCAAAGGTGACGGTCTCGGTCGACGCCGACTTCAACCGCGTCACCCAGAGCTCGGAGACGATCGATCCAGAAAGCCGGGTTGCGGTTTCATCGGTCACGGTTGAGGACACGTCCAGCAGTCAAGACGTTGCCCCGGGCGATGAGACCACAGTCGCAAACAACATTCCTACCGGCGCGGGCCCGGTTGCAGCGCCGCAACCAACGAGCCAAACGCAGACCAGCCGTACTGAGGAAAGCTTCAACTACGTGATGGACAAGACCGTCCGCACCGAAGTGATCGAAGGCGGCGCGATCAAGCGGCTGTCAGTCGCCGTTGCGCTGGATCAGGTGCGCGTGCCCGGCGCCGAGGGTGCGCCCGCCACCTGGCAGGACCGTTCGCCCGAAGAGATCGTACGCATCACGGCGCTCGTGAAATCAGCCGTCCTGTTCAACGAGCAACGCGGTGACGTGGTGACGGTGGAAAGCACCGCCTTTGCCCGGCCGGATACATCGATGGAGGGTGCAGCGGCGCCCGGACCGTTCGATCTCGACAAGTTCGACCTTGTCCGGATCGGCGAAATCCTCGCCCTCGCCCTGACGGCGCTGGCGCTGGTCTTCTTCGTCCTGCGCCCGCTGATCTCGGGACTGTTCGCAAAGCCGGAGACAGACAATCTGCCGCCGGAAATCCAGGCGCTCAAAGGCGCCAAGCGCGCAAAAGCGGTTGCGGCCCATCAGGCTCAGCAGGTTGTCCTGATGCAGCAGCGTGGAAACGACACAGAAACGACGGTCCACCAGAGCAACGCGCTGCCGCAAGGCAACACGGTGAACTTCGAGCTTTCGACGCCTGACCGTCTCGACGCCGGCATTGATGTGGCGCGCATCTCCGGACAGGTGAAGGCGTCGTCGATCAAGAAAATCTCGGAAGTCGTCGCCAGCCACCCGGATGAGTCGATTGCGATCATCCGGTCGTGGCTTGCTGAAGAATCTTCGGGTCGCGCAGCATGAGCAAGAGCGCCGCCCTTCAGAAACAACAGGCGTCCGACGCTGCCGAGGACGCCGCACCGCCCTCGCAGCAACAGCGCGAAGACGTCAGCGCCGAAACAAATCGCCGCATCGTCGAGACGATCAGCGTCGTCGCGGGCCTGCACGGCTCGGAGAAGGCGGCGATCCTGCTGCTCGCTCTGGGTGAAGAGGCAAAGCCCGTCTGGGACAGGCTGGACGATGACGAGCTGCGCGAGATTTCCTCGGCGATGTCGAACCTTGGCCCGGTAAGGGCCGAGACGGTCGAATACCTGATCAAGGACTTCGTGAACCGCTTGTCTGGGTCCGGCGCCGTGACCGGCTCCTACGAACAGACGCATCGCCTTCTGCTTCAGTTCCTCCCGCGCGAGAAGGTCGACTCGCTGATGGAA
>CAIKXW010000084.1 GCA_903831485.1 uncultured Alphaproteobacteria bacterium
CCGCTCAGAAGCCGGGCGGCAAACCGCTGCCCGCGCTCCACTCATCCGAGTTCGCGCCGGATCCTGATCCGACGATTGCAGCCGGCGTCAGGGCGATGACGGCTGCGGCGCGGGAGTTGTTGAAGTAGCAGCTAGGCTTCCGGCTTCCTGCTCGCCGCCTTCGTCTGCTTCTTCTCTTCCCTGAAGCGCAGGAAAGCGAACACCGCCGAGCCGATACCGGCCAGTGCAGCAAGAATGGCAAACAACGGCTGCACACCCTTCGCCCATGCCACAAGCTGGTCGATCTGTTCGACTTCCACCGTGATCACGTCCCGATAGGCATCCAGCGGTTCTGCATCGAGCGAGCCGGTAGCGTAGCCGAAGATTTCGAGGATGAGCGTGTGCTGCCCCGGCTCCGTCGGCGTCACCCGCCACTGCCAGCGGTTCACCGTCTTGCCCGAAAGTCTTTGACGCTCCACGGTCTGCGACGTGATGTCGAAACCCACGCCCGTCAGCTGGGCCGAAACGGTGTCCGAGAGTTCGACGTCGCGCTCGACGATCTCGCCCTTGAATCCTTCGAGCGCCTCTCGACCTGCAGCCTCGTCGTCCGTCGCATTGACCACGAGCGATACATCTACCGGCTTGTTCAGCGCCAGCTTCTCCGGCGGCCGGTTGTAGGTCACGCGCCGCGCCTGGAACTGCGTCTCCAGCCCGCTTGGCCCAGCTGCCTGTGAAACAGGCGCCTGTTGCGGCGAGGCCCGCAGCTCAGCTTGCGCCGGCGCCGAGGCCGGAACCGTCACATCGCTTGAAGGCGCGGACGGCGGCACAGTTGTCGGATCATCGTTCTGCTGGGCCAGTGTCGAGCGGAAGGAAACCGCCGGCGGCTCTGTCTGCTGTCGTGCAGCTGGTTCCGGCGTCGGTTCCGGTTGGCTCGGCGCAGCGGGCTTGGGGCCCGGCGTCGGCAAAGTCCGCGCCTGCGGCGTTGGGCTTGCCGGGGTCGTTGCAGCAACCACTTGCGGCTCACGTACGACCGGATCGCGCCGAACGCTGACCACAGTCGACGTCGAGCCAAACTGGCCGATGCCCCAGACGGTCCCGGCCGCAACCGCGATGAGGGCAAGCATGATGACGATTGCTATGCGCATGATCTGCGTCTCCTCAGGTCGACGACAAGTCTAGTCGGCTTCGCCGTCGAATCCACCGTCATCCTCAGGCAGGCGTGCAGCGGACGGCGGCGGAACAATGCCTTTCCGCTTCATCGCCTCGTAGAACGCGATAGCAGCGGCGTTGGAGACGTTCAGGCTCTCCATACCCGGCTGCATCGGAATCCGCGCCAACCGCGTGCAAGCCTTGGCAACGCCATGACGAATGCCGGCGCCCTCGGCGCCCAGCACGATCGCCACAGGCTCGGGCCCGGCGATCGCCTGATCAAGCGTCAACTCGGCCGAGCCATCAAGTCCGACAACATTCCATCCCGCATCCGTCAGCGCATCGATCGCACGGGAGATATTGACCGTACGCACCTCGTCCACCACCTCAATCGCGCCAGCCGCAGCCTTCGCCAGCGCGCCTCCGGCGACGGGTGCGTTGCGTGTCTGCATCACGACGGCGCCGACGCCGAACGCGGCGGCGGAACGGAAGATGGCGCCGACATTCTGCGGGTCGGTGACCTGGTC
>CAIKXW010000085.1 GCA_903831485.1 uncultured Alphaproteobacteria bacterium
ATGTCTTCAACGGCGAGGCCAACACAGAGTGGCGCAGCCGAAAAACAAGAAACGGAGACAGAAAATGAACGGTCTGATCAAACAAACGAAGCTCGACGCCATCAACCAGCTCGGCTCCCTCGCCATCGCCTTCTTCGGCGCCGCCGCCGCCCTCTACATGTTCGTCGGCATGGTCGCCTAGGCGATCCACTTCCCCCAAGCCTCCCCAGATCCTTCCCGCGGCAAGGCCCGACAGACGGCTCACCCGCGGATCCCGGACCCAGAAAAGAGAAAAACAATGTACGGTCTGATCAAACCCTCGAAACTCGAAAACCTCCACTTCCTGGGTTCCTTCACCATCGCCCTCTTCAGTGTTGCGGCTGTGCTCTACGTGATGACGACGGTCATCGTCAGCGGCGGGGTTGCCTGAACCTTCCCCGCGGCCTGGCAAGCCAGCCAAAAAACCGGCCAGCCGCTCCCCCGGCTGGCCGGTTTCATTTTTGAGGGGAGGCGAGGAGCTCATCCACCGCCGCGATCGCAGAAATCAGCCGCTGCTCCGGCTCGCCGGCGATCCGCGTGAAGTGAACCTTGCGTTTCACGAGCTCCGCCTCGCAGGCGAGATGGAATTTCATGCGATCGGCCGCATCGCCGAAATACCGCACGCCGTCGCGCACCCAGGGAAGGTCGATGTCGCAGAGCAGGTAAAGGTCGGGATAGTCGCTGAAGCGGTCGAACCATTTGTCATGCCCGCCCGCCAGCGTATCCGACCAGACGGCGGTGATGACCGGATCGGTATCCTCGAACAGCACGCGATAGGCCTCGCGCTCGGCCTCGCGTCTAAGCTTCAGATGCCCCTTGGCGATCTTCAACATGTCCTGCTTCGAGCAGGCGCCCTGCCCGTGAATCTCGGTATAGGTCCGCCCATATTCAGGGGCGACCACGGTGCCGAAATGACGTGCGAGCAGGTTGGCCAGCGTCGTCTTGCCCGTCGACTCCGCGCCGAACAGCGTCACGCGCTGCAGCCTGCCCGTGCTTGCCGCGCTCATTCAGACTTGTCCCCCGGCCCGCTTTCTGGCGCCCACCTGTCCACGCATCTCCCGCCGCCACTCCCACCATCCCCAGAAGGCGTTGACGAAAAAGAACGCGTAGAGAGCCGTATAAAGCCAGAGTTGCTGGCTCCCATACACGAACACCGAAATTGCATTGATCGCGACCCAGACCGGCCAGTTTTCGATCCGCTTGAGGCTGAGCAGAAGTTGCGCCACCACGCTCAGCGCCAGAATGGCTGCATCCGGCAGCGCCATCCTTGCGTCGGTCAGGGTCTCCAGCCCCCAGGCGCCCAGGCCGGCCGCTGCCAGCGCAAGCCCGCAGGCGCCCAGAACCACGACAAGGGGCGTCGACCGGATAGGCGGGGCGCGATTCTGGTCACCCCGGATCCAGTACCACCAGCCATAAACCAGAGCCGCGACGAAAATCGGCTGCAGCGCGGCGCTCGAGTAGAGGCTCGCCCGCCAGAACACGAAGAAGCCAAGGCTCACGCCGACCAGTCCCGTCGGGAACTGCCAGAGACTTCGTTTCACAGACAGGATCACCGACAACAGCGTAAACGCCGTCGCTGCAATCTCCAGCGGATCGGTCATGCCAATTTCCAGCGAGTCCCCGGCTAACCCCGCCGGGAACCTGCCGCGAGCCGAACCAGCCGGCAATGGCTGGCGACAAAGCGCCCTTCAGCTGCCAACTGTTGCCCCCCCACCTGTTTCATCAACCCAAACAGGGCTAGAGATCGGCGCATGACCGACGCCTTGCCGGCATCCGACATCCCCAGGGTCAGGACCGGGCCGGTAAAGCCCGGCCCGTGGCGCATTGCGGACATCGTGGACGGCCGCAAGCTGCGCATCCAGCTGACCGCCGCCGCCCTCGACAATGGCTCCGACCCGATCGCCCAGCGCAAGCGCGCGCTCGACCTCATCCACGCCGCCCTGTTCCGCGGCCGCATGATCGCGCAAGACCGGCTGGAGGAGGGCGCGGACGGCCTCGACACGGCCGGGCTGATGTCGGCGGTCATGGATGAGGCGCTGTCGGCGCTCTACGACTTCACCGTCGTCCACATCTTCCGCGCCCACAACCCGACCGAGGCCGAGCGCATGGCGGTGGTCGCCGTCGGCGGCTACGGGCGAAACGTGCTGGCGCCATCGTCCGACGTCGACATCCTGTTCGTGCGCAACCACAAGCAGACGGCGTGGGCCGAGAGCGTCATCGAATACATGCTCTATGCGCTGTGGGACATGGGCCTCAAGGTCGGCCACGCCTTCCGCACGATCGACGAATGCGTCAAGCTGTCGAAGGAAGACGTGACGATCCGCACGTCGATCCTCGACAAGCGCTTCCTGTTCGGCGACCGCAGCGTCTTCGACAAGCTCAACGAGCGTTTCCAGAAGGACGTGATCGCCGGCCGCGGCGCGGAATTCGTCGCCGCCAAGCTGCAGGAGCGCTCCGACCGGCACGCACGCGAGGGCGACTCACGCTACCGCGTCGAGCCAAATGTGAAAGACGGCAAGGGCGGCCTGCGCGACCTGCAGACACTGTTCTGGCTCGCCAAGTACATTCATGGTGGAACCAACCTGCAGGAGGTTCTCGACAACGCCGCCTTCTCGCCCGCCGACAAGGCGATCTTCATGCGTGAGGCGCGCTTTCTCTGGACCGTGCGCTGCCATCTGCATTTTCTTACAGGCCGACCCGAAGAGCGTTTGTCATTCGACCTGCAGCCGGAGATGGCGCGGCGCCTCGGCTACACCGAGCGCAACAACGCCACGGCGGTCGAGCGTTTCATGAAGCGCTATTTTCTTGCAGCCAAGGAAGTCGGCGCGCTTACCCGCATCCTCTGCTCGAAGCTCGAGGTCGAGGAGAAGAAACGCCCGGCCGGCCTGATGTGGATGAAGGCGCAGGCCTCCGCCAAGCCGATGAAGGAGGAAGGCTTCGCCATGGATGGCGGCCGCCTCACTATCACCAACCCGGATATGTTTTCCGCCGACACGCGCAAGCTTATGCGCCTGTTCTGGCTCGCCAACGAGCGCCAGGTCGAGATTCACCCCGACGCGATGACGGCTGCCCGACGCTCGCTCTGGGCCGTCACGCGTCAGGCGCGCACCGACGAGGAATCCCGCGCGATGTTCCTCGACATCGTCGCCGGCAAGAACCATCCCGGCCGCGTGCTTCCGCTGATGAACGAGGCGGGCGTGCTCGGGCGCTTCCTGCCGGAATTCGGCCGCATCGTCGGCCAGACCCAGTTCAACATGTACCACCACTTCACCGTGGACGAACACACGCTGATGGCCGTGGTCACCATTCACGACATCGAGCGCGGGCTGGAGAAGCAGCAGCATCCGCTGTCGACCGAGATCTTCCCCAAGATCCTCAACCGCCGCGCGCTCTACCTCGCCATGCTCCTGCACGACACGGGGAAGGGCAAAGGCGACCAGCAGATCGAAGGCGCCAAGCAGGCGCGGTCGGCGGCCTTGCGCCTTGGTCTGCCTGAGGACGAAGCCGAACTCATCGCCTGGCTGGTCGGCAACCATCTCGAGATGAGCGACACGGCCCAGCGCCGCGACATCTCCGATCCGCAGACGATCTCGCGCTTCGCCGAAAAGGTCGGCAACCTCGAACGCCTGCGCCTCTTGCTGATCCTCACCGTCGCCGACATCCGCGCCGTCGGCCCCGGCGTGTGGAATGGCTGGAAGGGCCAGCTGCTGCGCGATCTCTACTTCTCGACCGAAGCCGCCCTGCGCGGCGGCCGCACCGACGAACACAGCGTTCGCGCGCAACTGGCCGAACGCGCCGAACAGGCGCGCAGCGTCCTCTCCGACCGCATCGGCCCGACGCCGCAGCTGGCCGCAGTCGAAGGCGCCTACTGGATCAGCTTCTCGCCCGAGGCGCAGGCGCGCCATGCCGATGTGCTGGCCCGCGGCGCCGGACAATCGATCATCGTCTCCGCCAGCGTGGACAAGGGCCGCTCCGCCACGGAGCTTCTCGTGTCGGCGCCCGATCGCCCCGGCCTGTTCGCCGACCTCTGCGCCACGCTCAGCGCTTCCGGCGCCAACATCGTCGCCGCCCATCTTTATGACGCAGGCGAGGGCCGCGTGCTCGACATTTTCGACATCCAGGACCTGCGCGGCCTGCCCATGGGCGCTGACCATCCCAACGCGCTCGACAGGCTGATCGCCGATCTCAAGCTTGCGGCCGCAGGCGGCGATGGCGTCAAGCGCCCGGGCCGCGCCCCAGCTCCCACGCGGCGTCACGCGGCCTTCATCATCTCGCCGCTCGTTCGCATCGACCGGCAGGCGTCAGCCGACCATACGGTGATAGAAGTCTCGGGCCGCGACCGTCTCGGCCTGCTGTATGACATCGCGCAGCAGCTGGCGGATTCGAACATCTCGATCCGCTCCGCACACGTCGGCGCCTATGGGGAGCGCGTGCATGACGTCTTTTATGTCGAGATGCTGAATGGCGGCACGATGCCGGAAGAACTCGACGTGGTGCTGACCGAGCGCCTTGTCGAAGTCCTGCGCTCCCACTCGCCGAATGCGCCGCGCATCCCCGCTCACACGCTTGCGCGCGCGCCTGCCTCCTTCAACCGCTAGACCCGGACACACCCCCATGTCTCTTGCGCGCAACGTGTTCGTGCAGACCTTCTTCACGCTCGGCAGCCGCGTCCTGGGCTTTGCCCGCGACCTCGCTCTGAATGCGCGGTTCGGCGGGCAGGGGCCGCTGATGGATGCGTGGGCGACAGCGCAGATGCTGCCCAACGTGTTCCGCCGCCTGTTCGCCGAAGGCGCCTTCGCGCAGGGCTTCGTGCCAGTGTTCGCCGCCGCCCGCGCGCAGGAAGGCCAGGTCGCAGCCGATCGCATGGCCTCGCAGGCGATGGCCTTCATCATGACGGTGGTGGCGCTCGTCACCATCGGCATCGAAGTCGCCATGCCCTGGATCATGCCCTTCCTGCTGTCGGCTTATGTCGACGATCCCGGCACGCTGGCGACCGCCACGCTGATGGCGCAGCTGGCGATGCCCTATCTCGTCTTCATGACGCTGGCCGCCCTCCTGTCGGGCGTGCTCAACACGCTGGGCCGCTTCGCGCTCACGGCGGCGGCGCCGATCATGCTCAATATCTGCACCATCATCCCGCTGCTGATCGCGCCGACCGAACAGCAGGCGGCGGAATGGGCCGCTGCGGCCGTCGCCATTTCCGGCCTGCTGCAATGCGCACTCCTCTGGTGGGGCGCACGCAAGCTGGGCGTCGACCTGCGGGTCGGGCTCCCGGTTCTGGGCAAGGGCGTGCGGCGCATGCTGGCGATCGCTGTTCCCGGCGCCATCGCCGGCGGCGCACTGCAGGTATCCTCGCTGGTCACGCAGACGCTGTCGGGCTCGGACGAAGGCGCGCGCAGCGTGCTCTACAATTCGGATCGCCTCTACCAGCTGCCGCTCGGACTCATTGGCGTAGCAGTGGGCCTCGCCCTCGTGCCGCGCCTGTCGCGCCATTTTGCCGAGAACGACCAGGCCGGCGCCGCGCGCACGATGGACGACGGCATCGGCCTCTCCATGGCGTTCACGCTGCCCGCCGCGGTGGCGCTGCTGCTGATGCCCTTCTTCATCATCGACGCCACCGTAACCCGCGGCGCCTTCACCGCGGCCGATGCTCAGCGCACCTCCGAAGTCCTGCGCCAGTTCGCGTGGGGCGTGCCGGCGTTTGTGCTGGCCAAGGTCCTGACCCCGCCCTTCTTCGCGCGGCAGAAGTCCAAGCGACCGATGCAGTTCTCGCTGATCTCCGTGGCGATCACGGTAATCGTCGGCGCAGCGCTCTGGTACTGGCTTCCCACGCAGGGCATCGATGGTACGATCGGGCTTGCCGTGGCGACGTCGTTGGGCGCCTGGGTCAACGTCTTCCTGCTGGCCGGCGCGCTGGCGCGGGAAGGGGCCTACACGATGGGCGCGGCCGTCTGGAAGCGCATGATCCGTCTGATCGGCGCCAGCGTCATGATGGGCGCCTTTGTCGCCGTCGGCGCCTGGCAGTATCCCTTGCTGGCGGACCTGCTCTGGACCAAGGAAGTCGCCGTCCTCGTGGTGATCGTTGTAGGTGTCGTGATCTACGGCGTTGCGGCCTTCGTGCTCCGCGCCATCACGCTAGCGGAGATCAAGGGCGCGCTGCGCCGCGAGAAGGGCGTCGCCGGGGTTCCGTCCGGTGGGGAGGGCTGATAAGTCCCCGCCCCATGAGCAACGAAAAATCCGATCAGACGCCCGTCGAGTATTCCGGCCCGAAACGCGTCTTCTCGGGCGTGCAGCCCTCAGGCAGCCTTCATCTCGGCAACTATCTCGGCGCGCTCGTGAAGTTCGTGAAGATGCAGGACGAATACCCCTGCATCTTCTGCGTCGTCGACCTGCACGCCATAACCGTCCCGCAGGACCCGAAGCTGCTTGCCGCCCAGACCCGGGAGATCGCCGCGGCCTATCTCGCCGCCGGCGTCGACCCTGCGAAGGCGATCATCTTCGCGCAATCCTCGGTCCCGGCGCATTCGGAACTCGGCTGGATCTTCAACTGCGTCGCCCGCATGGGCTGGGTCGAGCGCATGACGCAGTTCAAGGACAAGTCGACAGGCAAGGATGCGGAGAACATCTCGGTCGGCCTGTTCGACTATCCCGTGCTGCAGGCCGCCGACATCCTCGCCTACAAGGCGACGCACGTGCCGGTCGGCGAAGACCAGAAACAGCATCTCGAACTCAGCCGCGACATCGCCGCCAGGTTCAACCGCGACTTCAGCGCGCCGGGATTCTTCCCGCTGCCCGAGCCGATCTATCAGGGACCGGGCGCGCGGATCATGTCGCTCAAGGACGGCGCGAAGAAGATGTCGAAGTCGGACCCGTCCGACGCATCACGCATCAACCTGCTCGATACTCCGGATGATATCGCGAAGAAGATCAAGCGCGCGACCAGCGACAGCGAGCTGCTACCCTTCGACGTGAAAGGCCTTGAGGGCAGGGCTGAAGCGGCAAACCTCGTCGGCATCTATGCGGTGCTGAACGGCCAGGGCGAGCAGGACGTGCTCGACGAATTCGGCGGCCATGGCTTCGGCAAGTTCAAGCCTGCGCTTGCCGATCTCGCCGTGGCGAAGCTCGGCCCTGTCGCCGACACGATGCGCCGCCTGATGGAGGATCCCGCCGAGGTCGATCGGGTCCTCAAGGATGGCGGCGAACGCGCCAACGCCATCGCCGCCCCCGTGATGGACGAAGTCCGCCGCGTCATCGGATTCTGGCGGCCATGATGCGCACAGTCATCGCCATGGCGTTGATCGCCCTCGCTGTCGCCTGCAGCGGCGGCCAGATCGAAAGCCTCACCGTCGTTGACGCCCAGTACCGTGCGCCGCTGGTCGATGGCGGGACGGGCGTCGCCTATTTTTTGATCACATCGAACACGGCCGACCGGATAACAGGCGTGTCATCGCCTCTGGCAAAGACTGTCGAAATCCATGAATCCACCTCCACCGGCGGCATGGCCGGCATGGAGCGACGCGACGCGGTCGAGCTACCGGCCGGAAAAACCGTGATATTCGGCCCCGGTGGCCTCCACCTGATGGTGATCGAACCGCAGCGCGTAGCCGCGCCTGCCACATTTCCGATTCAAATAACGCTAGAGTCGGGCCGTGTGGAGACGATTTCCTTCGCCGGTGCGCCCGCGTCGTGAACGCTACGGTAACGTGGCATAAAGGATTATTGGGTTGAGGTTAACGACAGGCTCATTCAGGGTCTGACTACGCTAGCTGGGGCTGGGCGATGTCTGTTCTGAAACTCCGCCGCGACATGGTCGTGGTCGACGACGAGCCGCCCGCCGCGAAGGCCGGTGAGACCGATCGCCCATTCCCCCTCCGCAAACTCGACGCTGAACGTGAGGCCGAAGACGTCGTCGAAGGCACGCTGGTCGATGACGAGGCCGAGGCTCACGAAGAGCACGAGGCGCAGCCCCACCGCCGGCACAAGACGCTCGGCGAGCACATCCGTTTCTGGGCCAATACCGTCGCCATCGTCACCGTGCTGGGCGCCTACCCGACACTGGTCGTCGCCGCCAGCGATGTCGGCGACCGCGATTTCGATCGCCTCGTCAATCGCGCCGACTGGGCAGCCCCCTGGGTGGGCGGCGTCTCGGCGCTGATGGAAGATCATTTCAACCAGCTCGGCTGGGCGCCAGATGCCGCGCCCTGGGAGCCGATGGCGCGGCTCACCGCGAAGCCCGCCTACCAGGCCGCCATGGCCGAAGCGCTCGGCGATCTCATTCGCGTCGCTGATGCGCGCGCCATCGCGACAGGTCAGCCCGACATCGATCTGTCCGCCGCCGCGCGTCTGGTCAACGAGGACTCCACAGCGATCCAGCTCCGCGCCGCGCGCGATGCACTGGTCAACCATGATCGCCGCCTGCGCAGGCAGGACGCCGTCACCGACCTCACGACCTCCCAGGTCGCCGAGCAGCTCGCTCTGCTGTCGTCATGGGCCGCCGCCAGCCAGACAGGCATCGTGTCATCCGCCACCGCCATCGGCGGCAGCCCGATGGACGAGGAAGCGACACGTGCAGTTTACGCCGCCAAGGGCCGAGCCACGGTCTCCTGGCTGATGCTCGCCTCGCTCCAGTGGCCCACCAGCGCCGAAGCGGCAAAGGCGCGCGATGCCGCGATGAACGCCTGGCGCGAAGTTGCAGAGTTCCACCCGCTGATCGTGTTCAATGGCGATGCCGACGGCTCGCTTTTCGGCAACCACGCCGCCTCGATGAGCTTCCTGATCGCGCAGGCCCAGACCGCGACATCTGCTCTGCAGACACTCGCAAGCGCAGCTGCCTCCGCTCCCGCTGCGAGGCCAACGCCCGCCCCCGCCTCGGGCGCTGCGCCCTGACTGCGGGCGTCAGGTCAAGCTTGACCTGACCTGCGCAAGGGAGCCTGATCCGCTCATGACAACTACGTCACGCAAATTTCTCGCCGTGTCTGACGAGACAGAAGAGTGCATGAGCGCGCTGATGTTCGCCGCGATGCGGGCGAGGGCGGTCGGCGCTGGCATGGTGATGCTGCGTTGCGCCCGCGTGCCGGGCCTCGGCGGCTGGGTCGGCCTCGACAAGGAGATAAGCCAGGACGCGATCGATTCCGCGCGGCTGAAAGCCGTCCGCCATGCCAACGCACTTGAAGAAAAGATCGGCGTAAAACCCGAGATCGTCATCAGCGAGGAAGAACCCGTCGATGCGATCCGTGACCTGGTCAGGGACGATCCCGCGATCAAGGTGCTGATCCTTGCGTCTGCGTCGGGCTGGCGGCCCGGTCCGCTGGTGTCTCGCCTGGCCAAGGGAAAGCCCATCGCCAACCGCCCGATCGCCGTCACGGTGATCCCCGGCGGCATGAGCGAGGAACAGCTGGCGGAGATCGGCGGCCTGTCCGGGTGAAGGCCCCTGCCCGGGTCGCCCGTTGCGACTTCGGAATTGCACATGGGCCCCGGCGGGGCCATGTAGCGGGTAGAGAAGGCGGTATCCCGATGTTCATCCAGACTCAGCCCACGCCCAACCCGGCCACACTGAAATTCCTGCCAGGACAGGACGTTTCCCCCTCCACGCCGTACGAGTTCGCCTCGCAGGAAGAAGCGGCAGCCTCTCCGCTTGCCTCCGCCCTGTTCGGTGTGAACGGCGTTACGGGCGTCTTTTTCGGTTCTGACTTCGTGTCGATCACCAAGAATGAGGACGCCGACTGGTCGGTCGTGAAGCCGCAGGCGCTGGCCGCGATCATGGACCATTTCGTCTCCGGCGCGCCGCTGCTGGCGGATGCGGCCCCCGGCGCACACGCGCCCGAAGGCGAGGATGAGACCGTCTACGACGGCGAGACCGCCGAGATCGTGGCCGAGATCAAGGAGCTGATCGCCACGCGCGTGCGCCCCGCTGTCGCCAATGACGGCGGCGACATCATCTTCAAACGCTTCGATAAAGATACAGGCATCGTCTATCTCGCGATGCGCGGCGCCTGCTCGGGTTGTCCGTCATCCGCGATGACCCTGAAATCGGGCGTCGAGAACCTGCTGCGCCACTACGTGCCCGAGGTCACCGCCGTCGAGGCTGCCGCCTGATGGGCAAGCCGATCGGAGACGCGGACCTCGACCTGATCTTCCGCACCGCCCGCACCCGCCGCGGCTGGACCCAGGAAGAGACGCCCGAGGTGCTGATCCGCGCCACCTACGACCTTCTCAAGATGGCGCCGACCGCCTCCAACATCTGCCCCGCACGCTTCATGTTCGTGCGCTCCCCCGAAGCCAAGGCGCGTCTCGCGCCGCATCTGGATGAGGGCAACCGCGCGCAGACCCGCACCGCGCCATGGACGGCCATCGTGGCCTACGACGTCGCTTTCGCGGACCGCCTCGGCAAGCTGATCCCGCACGCGCCCGATGCGAAGGAATGGTTTGCCGGCGCGGAAAAGACCGAATGGAACGCCATCCAGTCCGGAACGCTGCAAGGCGCCTATCTCATCATCGCCGCCCGTTCGCTCGGCCTCGACTGCGGCCCGATGGGCGGCTTCAGCCGCGAGGGCGTCGACAAGGAATTCTTCGCGGACGATCCCGTGATGAAATCCTGGCGCTCGAACTTCCTCGTCAATATCGGCCATGGCGATGACACGCGATTGCGCCCCCGTTCGCCGCGTCTCGATTTCGACGAAGCCTGCCGGGTCGTCTGATGCTCATCCTCGGCATCAACACCGTCGCCGACGCCTGCGAGGCGGCGCTGGTGCGCGACGGCGCCGTGATCGCCGAGCGCGCCGAGCCAATGAACCAGGGCCATGACGCGCGGCTCGCGCCGGTCGTTGAGCAACTCATGCGGGACGCAGGCATTCCCTTCGGCGACCTTCACCGCGTCGCCGTGGTGGTCGGCCCCGGCTCCTTTACAGGCGTCCGCGTCGGCGTGGCGTTCGCGCGCGGGCTTTCGCTGGCGCTGGAAATTCCCGCCGTCGGCGTCTCAAGCCTTGAGGCGATCGATGGCCTGCCGGGCCAGGGCTATGTGCTTGGCCTGCTGCCGGCAAAGCGCCGCCCGCCGCATCGCACATGGTGGGGACAGCTGATCGATGCGGGCAGGGGCGGCGCAGAACCCTTCGAGGCGGTCGAAGACGAACTCACCTCACTCGCCGCTGGAACCGATGCCGTCTGCGGCGGGCTCGACGACTTGCCCCGCCTCGGGAAGCGCCAGATCCCGGGCGCGCCCTCCGCGCGCGCCGCCGCCCTGTTCGCCGCGCGCATGGCGCGGCACGACCTGCCTCCGCCGCGGCCGATCTATGTCCGCGAGCCGGACGCGACGCCGATGCAGCGGCCCGTCACCCCGGCCGGGCAATGACGATCCGCGCGGCAACGCCCGGCGACGCCGCCGACCTCGCGCACATCCATGCCGCGTCCTTCGACGACGGCTGGACGACGCAGGATTTCGCGACATGGCTCGCGCGCACGGAAGGCATTGCCGTGCTTGCCCTCCGCGAACGCGAACCAGTCGCATTCGGCCTCGCGCTCGCAGCGGGGTCCGACGCCGAACTGCTGACCATCGCGACTGACCCAGCCCAGCGGCGCAGCGGTTGGGGCAGGCAAATCTTTCGCGCACTCGATACAAAGGCGCAGGCCCGTGGCCTCGAACGCTGGATTCTTGAAGTGGCGCGCAACAACGTTGCGGCGCAGGGGCTCTACAAGTCTCACGGATTCGTGGAAATCGGCGTCCGGAAAGCCTATTACAAGTCAGGTGACGGTCGTGCGGATGCGCTCGTCATGTCCCGCCGGGTTGGCCCGACAGGTGGACAGGACGGCGCCTGAGACGCATATGTGCCCGCGGTCCGGTCGAGGCTGGCGTTCTGGGCGGGGCGTTCTGGCCGGGCATTCTGGAAGGAGGTCGCGCGTGATCGAGCACAAGAGCGAAGTCGAAAAGAAGTGCGAAGAAAAAAACCTGCGGATGACGGACCAGCGCCGCGTGATCGCAAGAGTTCTGTCGGAAGCGATCGACCATCCAGACGCCGAGGAGTTGCACCGCCGCGCCGCCGCGGTCGACCCCAATATTTCGCTGGCTACCGTGTACCGCACCGTGAAGCTGTTCGAGGATGAAGGTATCATTGCGCGTCACGACTTCCGTGACGGTCGCTCCCGCTATGAAGATGCGCACCAGGAGCACCACGATCACCTGATCAATATCAAGAGCCGCGAAGTGATCGAATTCAAGTCGGAGGAGATCGAGAAGCTGCAGATCGAGATCGCGCGCAAGCTCGGCTACCGCCTGATCGATCACCGCCTCGAACTCTATGGCGTCCCGCTCACCGAGGACGAGAAGAAGTAAGTGTCCGAGCCAAAGTCCCCCAAGGGGCTCTTCATCAAGACCTATGGCTGTCAGGCGAACGTCTATGACAGCGAGCGCATGCGCGACGTGCTGGCCCCGCTCGGCTATGCGCCCGTGGATTCGGCCGAGGCGGCTGACCTCGTCGTGCTCAACACCTGCCACATCCGCGAGAAGGCGACGGAGAAAGTCTTCTCGGAACTCGGCCGCCTGAAGGACATGAAACAGCTCAGCGGCGGCGCCATGCGCATCGCCGTGGCCGGTTGCGTCGCGCAGGCCGAGGGCGAGGAGATCATGCGCCGCCAGCCGGCAGTCGACATGGTGGTCGGCCCGCAATCCTACCATCGCCTGCCGGAAATGATCGCGCGCCTGTCGCGCCAGACCGGCGACATTCTCGAGGTGGATTTCGCCGCCGAGGAAAAATTCGACGCGCTGCCGAAGTCGCGCCAGGTCAGCGGCCCCTCCGCCTTCCTCGCCGTGCAGGAAGGTTGCGACAAGTTCTGTACCTTCTGCGTCGTGCCTTACACGCGCGGCGCGGAAATCTCGCGAAGCGCAGACGCCATCACGGCCGAGGCGCGCGAACTGGCTGGCAAGGGTGTCCGGGAGATCGTCCTCGTTGGCCAGAATGTGAATGCCTGGCACGGCGCAGCGCCCGCGCTTGAGGGCAGGGGCGGCGACTGGCGCCTTGGCAATCTGATTCGCCACATCGCGCGGATCGGGTTCGAGCGCATCCGCTACATGACATCCCATCCGCGCGACATGAGCGACGATCTGATCGACGCCCACCGCGACGTCGAAACCCTGTCGCCCTTCCTCCACCTGCCGGTGCAGGCCGGATCCGACCGGATCCTTAAAGCGATGAATCGCCAGCATACGGCGGCCGACTACCTTCGCATCGCCGATCGCGTGCGCGAGGCGCGTCCCGACATCGCCTTCGCCTCCGATTTCATCGTCGGCTTCCCGGGCGAGAGCGAGAAGGATTTCGAGGACACGCTGTCGCTGGTGAAAGCCGTCGGCTTCGCGCAGGCCTATTCGTTCAAATACTCGCCGCGTCCCGGCACGCCGGCCGCAGGCATGCAGCTGCAGGTCGCCGAAGGGGTCAAGGACGAACGCCTCGCGCGTCTCCAGGCGCTGATCAACCAGGAGGCCCAGGCCTTCAACAGCGCCACGGTCGGCCGCACGCTGCCCGTGCTCTTCACGCGCACCGGCAAGCATGAGGGTCAGGTTCTCGGCTATTCGCCCTACATGCAGTCGGTGCACGTCGCGAACGGCGCGCACCTGTCCGGCAGGATCGCCGATATCGAGATCGTGGGCGCCAGCATGACCAGCCTCACCGGTCGCCTGGCGACTGCGGCAATGGTGACCGAAGAGGCATCCGTTTGAGCCGCAAGCCAACCCCCACACGCGGCCAGCGCTACACCGTACCTGTCGCCAGCCAGAAGATGCTGCGCGATATCTGCGGCCCCGCGCACGCAAACCTTCAACTGCTCGAACAGGCCTTCGCCGACGATGGCGTACGCGTCGACAGCCAGGCCCAGAGCGGCGAGATCATCGTCACGGGCGAGGGCGACGGCGCGCGCCTCGCCGCCGATTCGCTGCAGGCCTTCGCCCGCCGCATCGCCAATGGCGCAGACCCGACCGCCGCCGAACTCGAAGCCGCCATCCGCCTGACCGCGAGCCCATCCGCAACCACTGGAACGGGCGAAGTCATCCAGGGCCTGCGCAAACCCGTCATGGCGCAGACGCCCGGCCAGCGCGCCTATCTCGACAAGCTGCGTCAGGACGATCTCGGCCTCGTCTTCGGCGTCGGTCCCGCCGGCACGGGCAAGACCTATCTTGCCGTCGCCATCGGCGCCGCCGAGCTCAAGGCCGGCAAGCGCGACCGCCTCGTCGTTGCGCGTCCCGCAGTCGAAGCCGGCGAGAAGCTCGGCTTCCTTCCCGGCGCGCTGGAAGAAAAAGTCGATCCCTACATGCTGCCGATCTGGGATGCGCTCAACGAATGCCTCGGCGCGCAGGAAGTCGACCGCCGCAAGGAGCGCCGCGAGATCGAGGTCGCCCCGCTCGCCTTCATGCGCGGCCGCACGCTGAAGAACGCCTTCGTCATCATCGACGAGGCGCAGAACGCCACCGTGCCGCAGATGAAGATGGTGCTCACCCGTCTCGGCCGCGGCTCGCGCATGGTCGTCACCGGCGATCCCTCGCAGACCGACCTGCCGCCCAACACCAAGTCCGGCCTCGGTCACGCCATGTCGATCCTGAAGGGCGTCGAAGGCGTCGCCATCGAACAGCTGACGCGCGCAGACGTCGTCCGCCACGAACTCGTCGGCCGCATAATCGACGCTTACGACAAGGACGCCAAAGGGGCGTCGCGCAAGTGAGCGATGCACGCGCCAACGCCGCCCTGTCCCTCGATCTCAGGGTTGCCGATCCGCGCTGGGAGGCGCTCGGCGATGTTGATGCGCTGGCCGCCGACGTGCTGGGCCGCGCCGCGGTCCGCATGAAATCCAGCGGCGAACTCGCAATCCTGTTCACGAACGACGCCGAAATGCGCCTCCTCAACAGCCAGTGGCGAGGCCTCGACAAGCCGACCGACGTCCTGTCATTTCCCTCCGACCAGCCCGAAATTCCGGGCCAACCTCAATACCTTGGCGACATTGCGCTCGGCTATGAAACCGCACTGCGGGACGCCGAGACGATGCAAAGGCCGTTTCCCGGCCATGTCAGCCACCTTTTGATTCATGGCTTCCTGCATTTGCTTGGCTATGATCACATCGAAACGAAAGATGCGCAGGTGATGGAACCTCTCGAAACCGAAATTCTCGCCGGCCTGGGCTGGCCTGATCCCTATGCCTCCGGCCCCTATGCCGGCGATCCCAACGTTGAAGACGGGCCCGGGACCTGATCCATGCCGAACGATGGAGAGCCTCCGCAACGCGAATCCTTTCGCCAGCGCCTCGCGCGCCTGATCGCAGGGCAGGCCGACAGCGTCCTGGTCCCGCCAACCGCCAGCACGGCCGTCACCGCGCCGACCGCCATCCGCCTGCGCCTCAAGGAATTCGAGACCGCGACCGTGCGTGACGTGATGACGTCGCGCATCGAGATCGCCGCCGTCGAGATCGACGCCACGCTTGGCGACCTGATGAATCTCTTCGTCACCGAGGCTCATTCCCGCATGCCGGTCTATCGCGACTCGCTGGATGAACCGCTCGGCTTCGTCCACATCAAGGATGTCGTCGCCGAAGGCGTAAAGCGCGGCTGGACGGCCGAGACGCTGGCCTCCAAACCGCTCGACCGGCTCGTACGCGAGATCATGTTCGTGCCCGAATCAACCCCGCTGCCGGACCTGCTGGTCCGCATGCAGGCTAGCCGGATCCACATCGCGCTGGTGATCGACGAGTATGGCGGCACGGGCGGCATGGTCTGCCTCGAAGACCTGGTCGAACAGATCGTCGGCGACATCGAGGACGAGCATGACGAGGCGCCGCCGCTGATTGCGCGACGCGGCAAGTCCAGCTGGGAAGTCGCCGGCCTCGCTACAATCGACGATGTGGTGCGCCAGACCGGCCTGCCGGTTCTGGTCGCCGATTTCGAAACCGAGGTCGATACGTTCGGCGGTCTCATCTCCGCCATCGCCGGGCGCGTGCCTGCGGTTGGCGAGACGATCGAGCACCCGCGCGGCCTCACCATCGAGATCGTCGAGGCCGATCCGCGCCGCGTTATCCGTGCAAAACTACGGGGCCCCCGTGCGGCGCCATCCGTCCTTGCCGAAGGCAAGACCGAAACGGTAGACCGTTGACCAGCCGCCGCCTGAGGTCGATCGCCGGGCGAGTCGGGGAGGGGCGATGAAGGAACCACGCACAGGCGCACCGCCACAGCCGCACGGCCGTGGCCACATTCTCGCGCCAGCCTATCTGTGGGTGGCCGGCCTTCAGGGCTGGCGCGCGCTGACCTTCTGCGCCGCGCTGGGCGCGATCTCCAACCTTGCCTTTCCGCCCTTCCACATCTGGCCAGCGCTGGCGCTTGGCCTGTCGGGCCTCATCTGGATGCTGGATTCGGCGCGCCTGATGGAACGGCCGCGCCGCGCCGCCTTCTGGCGCGTCGCCGCCTTCGGCTTCGCCTACTATCTCGTCGGCCTCCACTGGATCGCGTGGGCCTTCCTCGTGAACCCGGGCTCGCATCTCATCTTCATCTGGATGCCGCTCATCGCACTTCCCGGCATCCTTACCGCCATCCTGGCGGGCTGCCTGTGGGCGATCTATCCTTACTGGTGCGCGGGGCCTGCGCGGCTGATCCTGTTCTCCGTCGCCTTCATGTTCGCCGAATGGTTCCGCGCCTCGCTCTTCGGCATTGGCGGTTTGCCGTGGAACCTTCCCGGCATGATCTGGGCCCCGGGCGAGGCGATCTCGCAGTCGGCGTCGATCTGGGGAATCTACGGCCTGTCAGCGCTCACCGTCATCGCGATGTCCTCGCCCGCCGTGCTAGCCGATTCCCGGCCGCGCGGATCGGCCGCTTCGCGCGCAGCTCCCCTCATCGTGGCCGCCATCGTCTTCGGCGCCATCTGGGGCTGGGGGGCGCGCCGGCTTGGCGAGGCGCCCATGACGGAACCAACCGGCGCGATGGTGCGCCTCATTGACGCCGGCATTCCGCAAGCGGCCAAGCACGATCCCGACAATGCCGAAGCGGTCGTCGAGCGCTTCCTGCAACTCACCGGACCCGACACGGCGAGCGCGCCGCGAATCCTCATCTGGCCTGAGGGCGCGCTGCCTTACGATCTCTTCCGCTGGGATCCTGCGCTCCGCGCCGTCACCGACACCGTGCGCACGCGCAAGCTGATCATCGGCTCGGCCCGTGTCGAGAACGCCGGCGGGCCAGATCAGAAATGGTACAACTCGCTCACCGTGCTCGATGGCGACAGCGCCGTGCGGATGCCGGGCTGGTACGACAAGCACATGCTGGTGCCGTTCGGCGAGTTCGTGCCGTTCGCGTGGGTGCTGAAGACGATCGGCCTTCAGACGCTGCAGGACCTTGCGCCCGGCGGTTTCGAGGCTGGCCCGCGTCCCTCGACCTTCGCCGCGGAAGGCGTGCCGCCCTTCGGCCCGCTGATCTGCTACGAGGCGATCTTCCCTGGCCTTTCGCCCAATGGCGAAGACCGTCCGCAATGGCTGGTCAACATCTCGATCGATGCATGGTTCGGCGAACTGTTCGGCCCGGGACAGCACGCAGCCCAGGCCCGCTATCGCGCCATCGAGGAAGGCCTGCCGATGGCCCGCGTCGCCAGCCGCGGCGAGACCGGCATGATCGACGCCTTTGGTCGCTGGACGGCAAGAGCGACAACCGCCGATCCCGCCGTCTATGGCGCCGACCCCGAAGGCTGGCGCTCGGCTGTGGCCGACGCGCGTATACCCGCAGCGCTGCCGGCGACGCCCTACAGCAACTGGCGCGACGGACTGTTCTGGATAATCCTGCTTTCACTCAACCTCGGGTTGTTCGTTCTGCCGCGCCGCTAGGCTAGGTGCTACGCAACTTCTGGCTGTGGCGATACCTGCTGCGGCTGCCAGGGGCAGGACAGGGCAGGCATGGAAACGCGGGATCCATCCGATATCGATCGCATCGTCAGCGAACGCATTTATGCGCGCCGCAACCAGCTCGAGATGTCCCAGCCCGAACTGGCCGAGCGCGTCGGCGTCACCTTCCAGCAGGTCCAGAAATACGAGAACGGCAAGAACCGCGTCTCCGCCGGCCGGCTCTACGAGATTGCCAAGGCCCTGGGCGTCACCATCCAGTACTTCTACGAAAGCGCCCCCCGCCTCGCCCTTGCACGCCGGGGCGTCGCCGAGGAACGGTCCGAATTCACCGGTCCGGACACCGGCGAAGAGCTCGAATTGCTGGGGGCGTTTCGCCGCATCCAGCAGGCCGGCGCCCGCAAGGCCGTGATCGATCTTGCAAAAAAACAGGCCCGCCCCCAGCCGAAACCCGTCGCCAAGGCCCCCCCGCGCAAGCGTTAGGCTCAAGCCTCGGTTGGGCAGCGCTAAATCATATAAAGCTTTCCTTATATCCCCCCTCGGGCTATGGCGGGCGGGTTTCCGGATGAGGAGTTTCGCGTGGCGCGTTCCGAATATCTGTTCACCAGCGAATCCGTGTCCGAAGGACACCCCGACAAGGTCTGCGACCGCATCTCGGACGAGGTGGTGGACCTCTATTATCGCACCACGATCGAGCAGGGGCTCGACGTCTGGTCCCTGCGCTGCGCGGCCGAAACGCTGGCCACCACCAACAAGGTCGTCATCGCCGGTGAATTCCGCGGCACCGACGCCGTCACCAAGGAATTGATCGCCCACCACACGCGTCTGGCGATCAAGGACATCGGCTACGATCAGGAAGGCTTCTCCTGGCGCACGGCCGACATCGAAGTCCTGCTCCACGGCCAGTCCGAACATATCGCCCAGGGCGTCGACGCCTCCGGCAACAAGGAAGAGGGCGCGGGCGATCAGGGCATCATGTTCGGCTATGCCACGAACGAAACGCCGGAACTCATGCCGGCCCCGATCCAGTATTCCCACCGCATCCTGAAACTCCTCGCCGACGCGCGCCACAGCGGAAAAGAGAAGACGCTGGCCCCGGACGCGAAGTCCCAGGTCACCGTCCGCTATGAGAACGGCAAGCCGAAGGAAGCCGTCTCGATCGTGCTCTCGACCCAGCACACCGACGCGAAGCAGACCTCCGAAGACATTCGGAAAATCGTCGAGCCCTACATCCGCAAGGCCCTCGGCGACACGCTGCCGATCGCCAAGAACTGCGTCTGGCACATCAACCCGACCGGCAAGTTCGTCATCGGCGGGCCCGATGGCGATTGCGGCCTCACCGGCCGCAAGATCATCGTCGACACATACGGTGGCGCAGCCCCCCATGGCGGCGGCGCCTTCTCCGGCAAGGACCCGACCAAGGTCGACCGTTCGGCCGCCTACGCCGCCCGCTATCTCGCCAAGAACGTCGTCGCTGCCGGCCTTGCCGACCGCTGCGTGATCCAGCTCTCCTACGCCATCGGCGTTCCCGAGCCGCTGTCGATCTACGCCAATTGCGACGGCACGGAAAAATGCGACCTCGCCAAGCTCGAAAAGCGTCTCGGCGAAGTGATGGACCTCCGCCCGCGCGGCATCCGCACGCATCTCGGCCTCAACAAGCCGATCTACGCCCGCACGTCCGCCTACGGCCATTTCGGCCGTGAGCCCGACGCCGACGGCGGCTTCTCGTGGGAGAAGACGGATCTCGTGAGCGAGCTCAGGGATCTGGCGTAACACCGATCGGGAAGCACGCCCTGGTCGCTGCCATTCCTGTCGCAAACCGGGCGACGATGCAGCCCCGCGCGCCTATCTTCATCGCATGATCGAAGGCTTCCGCTTCCTGCCCGAATACTTCAGCCCGCCCGCCCAGAAGGCGTTGCTGGCTGACGTCATCGGCCTGCTCGACGACAACCCGCTCTATCGCGGGTCAATGCCCCGCACCGGCAAGCCGCTCTCCGTCCGCAACACCAATCTCGGACCGCTTGGATGGGTCAGCGACATCAAGGGCTATCGTTATCAGCCGACCCACCCCGTCACCGGCAAAGCATGGACGCCGATCCCGCAGGCGCTGATCGATCTCTGGCGTGACGTTGCGAACTTTCCCGCGCCGCCCCAGGCCTGCCTGGTGAACTGGTATGAAGCGGACTCGCGCATGGGCCTGCACATCGATGCCGACGAAAGCGCCAGGGACGCGCCAGTCATCTCCGTGTCGCTCGGCTCCCGCGCCTTGTTCCGCCTTGGAGGGCTGGAGCGGAAAAGCCCCACCTCATCCATGCGGCTGGCCTCTGGCGATGTCGTCGTCCTGGGAGGCGCTGCGCGTCAGGCCTATCACGGCGTCGATCGCATCTATCCCGACAGTTCCACGCTCGTGCCGGGAGGAGGGCGGATAAATCTGACCCTCAGGCGCGTGACCGCGCCATGACGCCATGGCGCGGCCGCGTGAGATCGAAACTGCGATGACTGGAAATCAGACGGTCTGCGGACCGTCCACGCGCCAGTGCAGATTGAGCACCGGCAGCTGGGCGGAGTTCGGCTTGTCGTCCAGCGTGCGGCCGATCGGATGCTTTCCTATCTTGCGGCGGATCTCGTCGACCGTGGTCTCGGCTTGCATACGATAGACCCGGTTCTGCGGGTCGCGCTCGTCGATGATCAGCACATCCGCGTCGCCGCGGAAGTAGGCGCCACGCGCATGGCCGTCATGGTCGATGTGGAACACCACAACCGCCTTCTTCTTCCTGGTTTCGAAAGGCCACATGTTGCTCAGCCCCGTCTTTGAAATGTGTCCGAAAGACGGCCCAGCGCCGCCTGACACAAGCAACGGACGGCGCCGAAACCTGTTCCCGCCCGGAGAGCATTCCGTTTCACGCGTGTCCGCGCGGTCCCTTCTTGCCGGGTTAAGCAGCAGTTAACGGCGATATGGCATGGTGTCGGGATGGTCCTGCCGCTTTCCACGGTCAGCATGCTGTTCGGCTCGACGCAGTCGTCGGGCGGGGTGGATCTGTCCTTCATCACGCGCGGTTCCTCCGGTGCGACCGCTACCGCCGACGCAGGTTCCATCAAGCTCGCCCTGGGCAACGCCGCGAAGAATGAAGCAAAACAGCTGGCCGACGTCGCGAAGGACCCGCAGGTCGTGAAGGACCTCGCGCGCTACGAAAAGGTCCTCAAGAACGCCGACTCCATCGACGACGTTCTGAACGACCCCATCGCCCGCAAGGTCCTGATGACGGCCAGCGGCCTGAAGGGCGACATCGACAATATCGGCCTCCTGAAGAAGGCGATGCTGTCAGACCCGACCGACCCGAAATCCGTGGCGGTCCGCATGTCCCAGATCAATGGCGCATGGCTGGCGTTCGCCAAGGAATACGACCTCGCCACAAACGGTCTCGACCGCCTCTATCCGCAGATGGACGGCGTCGAGGGCCGCTGGCGCATCAATCTCGATCGCGAAGGCGAAACCATCGAGGCCATGCTCGAAATCAAGCAGGCAAGGGGCGGCGTCTGGCAGGCCGAGGTCGACGGCGTCCCGATCCCCATCACGGTCGATGGCGAGGACGTGACGCTCGACCTTCTCTGGCGCGACGCCGACGACGAACTCCACACCAGCCGCCTAACCGGCACGCTGGACAAGAACGGCCTCTCGGGCGCGCAGTTCGACGACGGGGTTGAAGTCGAGGCGGACTGGAACGCCACGCCCTATTTCAAGGACGCGCTCAAGGCCGTCAGCGAAAACTACATCGCCGAAAAACGTTTGGACATGCTCGACGCCCAGCTGCCCGGCCTCGGTTCGGCCGTGCTGTTCAAGCAGGTCGCCAAGACATTCAAGGACGCTGTCGACGTGCTGGGCTCGCCCCTCGGCCGCGAGGTCGTC